>JAQVJR010000007.1 GCA_028695015.1 Minisyncoccota bacterium | reverse complement strand
CTAGGACTGCTTTTAATTTTTTGGGAACTTTTCCAAAAGATCCTCCTCCGATTAAATCCAGATATCCTCTCATAGAAGTTAAAGGAGTTCTTAAATGGTGCTGAGTTGCCATTATAAATTGGTTTTTGGCGTCAGAAAGGCGTTCAAAGTCCTTAATTAATTCTTCTGATTTTTCTCTTAACCTTTTTTCTTCTTTTGCGACTTCTTCTGCTTTTTTTGTTCTTTTCTCTTCATTCTTCACGGCTTTAATAAGATAGATTCCGAAGAAGATAAAAAAGACAAACATTGCCCCATTTATGATTTTCCACTCTAAAGAGGGGGTAAATATTGTCTGAATAAGAATTAAAAGGGCAAGAATAACAACAAGTATCTGGGTTAAAACTACCTTTATTCCAAAGAGTTCTTTTTTTACGATTGCATAAGCGGTGAAGCCGAGGAAAAATACCGCGGAAAAATCACCTAAGTGTTGATATTTAACCGTATCAAGCGCTGTCGGCAAAATCACATTAAAAATAATATTTCCTAAAGCAAAGAATATAACTCCTAAAATAAAATACTGAACTTTTAGTTTTTCGTTCTTTGAAGTTAAAAAATAGTAAGATAAAAGATATTTTAAAATAAATAAAGTAACAAAAAAGGTGAAAAATTTATAAAAAATTCCAAATGATCCAAAAATAACCTCTGCTCCCCATTTTTCTATTACTGTTTGTTTTATTATTAAATTTGTGAAAAAAGACAAAAAAGACAAAATAAGTAATCCGAACAAATTAGCTTTATCCCAAAATCTAATAATTCTTTTAGAATAATAAGAAGTAAATAAATAAAACGAAAAAATAAAGAGAGGAACAATTCCCCAGTTTAACCTATACCAAAAAGTGGATTTTAACACCTCGTTTGAAGCAGATCCAAAATAAGCAAAATTAACCCATCCTAAAATACAAAAAGAAGCAATTGCAAACCAGCGATTTAATTTGTTTTTCCTGTCTTGAAGATAAACCCAAACGCCAAAAAAAATAGTAAGAATACTTATTAAGAAAAGGATAATTTGTTCAAATATTACAAACATTTTATATTAATATCTTACTTATGATTAAAACAATAGGCCAAAAAATATACTCTCCGTCAACCATTATATAAGATAATAAACGAATTTTTTTATCTTCAACTTCTTTAGTAGTCATAAGATACCAATAGCTATAAAAATAAAAAATTATCAATGATAGAGAAAAGAATGGTAAAATCTTAAAATAAGCTCCAATAAAGATAGGGGCAAAAGAAATAAAATTTACAATATGCAGAAATTGTAGTGTTTTTTTCTTCCCGATTATAGCTGGTAGTGTTTTAAGTTTTTTCCCCTTATCATCTTTAATATCTTTAATATCAAAAAAAATAGAATTTACTATCCATCGTAAAAAAACAAAAAAGAAAAATAAAACAAAAAAAGAATTAAAAGAAAGAGAATAATATAAAAAAGGAACAGAAATAATTAAAGCCCAAAACAAAGAAACATATATATTTTTAAAACACAGCAATTTTTCAGTTAATTTTTTAAAATAAACCGTATACAGTAATCCACCTATAACAAGCAAAAAAACAAAAAAGAAAATATTTATATTAGCAAAAAAAGAAATAACTAAAAAAAGAATTAAAAGATAAAAAGATATAATATAAGGAAATTTTCTTATTTTTTTTTGTAGATAGTCTGCTCTTTCAGGATTAGTAAGAATATCTTCTTTTGATTCTTTAAAATGATTATACGTATAAATAATTTGAGGAATTAAATAACTAATCAGCAATATTTGCCAAGAAAAAGAGACGTCTAATAAAATAATTACAGACCAAACAATTCCTGCTCCTCCTAAAGAAAGTAAATGTCCTCCATAAATAAACTCTTCTAGAAATATTTTTGTAATATTCTTTATTTTCATTATCTTCTCTCCTTCAGCTCTCTAATCCTCATCTTCAATTCAAATATCTCCCTGTCTTTTGACGAAGAATCAAGAGTAGTTTTATAAAGCCGCCTTGCCCTTTCTTCAGCTATCTGAGTAAATGTTTTTGAAAGGGCCTTTTCTTTATTAAGAAGCTTTTTACCAAGTTCCTCTATCTTCTTTTTATCTTCTATTTCTCTTTTAATATCCTTTGTCATATGATAGCCGAAATAGGCAAAGACGGCAACAAGAAGGAAACTCCACAGTCGGGAAAGCAAGGTTTCGGAAAGAAAAAGCTGAATAATAAGAAAAATAGCAAATATTCCTATAAGAATCTGGGTTAAAAGCGCCTTTACGTTTAAAAGTTCTCTTTTTACTATGGCATAAGAAGCGAAAAGAAGAAAAAAGCCAATTGAATAATCGCCTATCCAATAAAAATGAGTGATATTATATATAATGGGAAAAACTATATTAAATACAATATTAGCTAAAAAAAATATGGATATTCCAATCAAAAAATAATACAATTTCAGCCTTAAGGAAGAATCAGATTTAAAATACTCTTTTAATAAAATAAATAAAGTAGAGATAATTAAAAAAAATATTAATCCAAGAAAGAGCAATATCGCTTTTCCGTAATCTATCGTCATATATAAATCAGTAAATTGTATATTCTTAACAACAAGATCGCTGAATCCGGCAATAAAAGAGGCAAGTAAAGAAGAATAAAAAACGACTCTGCTCAACAGCTTATAATCTTTATTCTTTTTAAGAATATATAGAACGAGGAAATATAGAGACGCAAAAAACAAAGGAGTTACAAACCAAGCAACCCTAAAGATAAGCAAGGATATTTCTAGATTTTCTCTTCCTATAATTCTGGGAATGTAAGCAAAATTAATCCATAAAAGAGAAAGAAGAGAAACAACTCCAAAAATTTGAAAAAGTTTTGATTTCCTGTCTTGAAAATAAACCAAAGCCCCAAGGAAAACAGCCAATACGTTTATTGCAACAAGAGTTGCTTTAACAAAAATATTTATTTCCATTAAATTAAATCTTAGAACCAAACTTCTCTTATTTAAGTTTTCCCTTTTTGAGGGAAAGCTTGATTAAGTATATAATAACCTAAAAGAACCCGAAATAGCAAACATTCAATACTTCTTATTATTAAACCCTAATCTTTCAAAAAAATCACTTACTCCTCCCCATAATATCATCTGCCAAGCCGGAAAGAAAATCATTCCACTTATTCTGAGGAAGAAAAGAAAGATTCTTCTTTGCCTTAATAACAAAGCTTTCTCCATATTCAATAGCCCTTTCTCTCGCTTTTGTTTTTTTAATCATTCTTATTGCTCTTCTGATATCTTCTTGTTTGATTTTCTCTTTTCTTAAAATATTCCAGAATTTCTTTTTCTCTTCCATCGTAAACTCCTGAAGAGCGAAATAAATAACGCAATTTCCTCCCTTTCCTTCTTGTATGTCTTTTCCTATCTTTTTTCCAAATCTTTCTTCTT
>JAQVJR010000006.1 GCA_028695015.1 Minisyncoccota bacterium | reverse complement strand
CATCGTTCTTATTGCTCTGTTATAAATTAAATTATAAGCATACCAATTACAGAAAGATGATTGTAAGTATGCTAATAAAAACTTTTTAGTGATATTTGCACCAGTTACTTTTATTTCCACACATGTGTCATTTATAAGCCTTTTTTTATCATCATAGAATATTGTAATAACTATATGGGGCAGTGGATTGTTAACATGAGCAACAATCTCCTGAGCCACAATTTTGTCATCCGAATAGTGTGATATAAATTTCTTTGCTATATCACCCTTAAGATACCTTTCATGCTTAAGACCATATTTAACAATATCTACTCCCTTGACACAAGGATAATTTCTTTCTGGATTAAATGTTAGATGGGAAGTAATATTGGAAATTCCAATTTCCCCCTTGATAAACTCTGAGGTATTCTTAATGCAGTAAGAGGATATTTTCTGCAGCAGTGTTGAAGGGTATAGCCCTCTATAAATTTGTGCGTTGTACAAGTTTTTGGTAAAGATTTCTTCTACGTAATAATATCCAAAAACTTGTATACGCAAATTTTGTTGATCTAGTGCACCTATAGCTAATGGAAATTTCCCTCCTTTGGTTTTTGTTAAAGAAAAAGATATTTGTTCGAGTAATACTTTTTCGAACGCTTTACTTGCATCCATAAGGTAGATTAACCTGTTTGCGATCCAAAGTTTGCGTACATTGATCCATGATTGCCCATAAAGAGACTTTTTTGGTATTATAAAGGTTAAAATACCCTTTGTTCGAACTATATTATTATAAGAAATCACTATAAATAATTCAGCAACGTCTCCTGAGGGAAATTTTATTCCTTTTTCTTTTCTAAAAAACCTTTTTTCTTTTGGTGTTAAAACATTACGAAAACCATAAGGTGGATTTCCTATTACTACATCAAAACCTTTTTTTTCATGGAAAACCTCTGAGAAGTAAATTTCAAAATCAAAATCTTTACGTCTATTAGTAATTTGGTTAATTAAATCATCAATTTGATTTTTGTATTCCTGTTTTCTTTTTATGTTTGTTTCATTGAAAAATAGCGGCTTAAGTTCTTCAAGATTGTTAAATAACTGATAGTTAAGGACATTCTTTTCAACGCTTAAAAGAGAATTGCCTTGAACAATTTTATAATCCAGATTTGGAAGGGGCTGGATCATTCTTCTTTCCTCTTCGTCTACGATAAGAGAAAGCCATAAACGAAGTTTGGCGATTTCTACAGCGCCGGGGTCAATGTCTACACCATAAAGACAGTTTTGTATTGCTTGACGTTTAAAACCATAGAGTGTTCGTTTACCATTCTTGCTGATATAAGGTGTGAGTGTATTTCTACCTCGGATGATTTCATTCATCATCCCAACTAGAAACGCCCCGGAGCCAACGGCTGGATCGCAAACGCGGATCGAAGCAAGCTTATCATCTATGAGTTTGGCATTCTTGCGCATATCTGTGGGAAGTTTAAAGGCATATCTTTCAGTTTCTCGTCCTTCATTAACCACGCGACTATCGTGTTCAATAAAAGATTCACCATGTTTAATGAATGTTTCAATATCTTTCTTATCAACTTTATTGACAAGTTCAGTTGCCAAATAGTTGATCAGGCTCTCTTGACACATATAGTGGACTATTTCCCTTGGAGTGTAATAAGTACCCTTAGACTTACGATCCTTGACTTCCAGAAGATTTTCAAAAACTTTACCGAGCATTTCTGGATCGATAGCCACTTCTTTCTCTAATGGTTCATCTTCTTTTACCGTAAAATTATAAAGATCAAAAACATCTAAAATGCCGTTGCCAATATCACCTTCTTTTGTTCTATTTTGGTTGGAAAATAATTTATTTGGCAGGAGAATGTCTATATTAATCCAGTCATAATCATTCATCGGATCAAACAAACCACCATTGAGAAATGGTATCTTGCAATCAAATTGACTAAAATAGTCATCATCAGCAGACCGATCATATCTAAGAGCTTGATAGAATAAAGGTTCTAAGTAATCGTTGAAAAAATTCTTATTCTCTTTGTTTGCCTTATTATATAGTTGTCGAAGAAACTGTTTATTACCTTCCCCCCAATCCTTTCCGCGTGGAACACCAAACCATCCTTTCTTCTGCAAAAAATAGAGAAAAACAATTTGCCCCAGTAGCTTTTTAGCGAAATTGACAGTATCAATATTTTTCTCTTCAAATTCAGTTTCGATCTTGTTGTTTTTTTCAATGAATTTATCAAGTGATTCCTTAAGCCGTAGGAATAAGTCACGATATTTTTCAAAGAATTCCTTGGTAACCCTTTCAACACTAAAGGCTTCTTCTAGTTCTTTTAGTGTAGGATTAACCTGATCATTTTGCAGGATTGGCAAAAGGCGGCTTTGTGCAGTGTGACTTTTTTCATTTGTGCCTACTAAAAAAGACCAGCGTCGTGCTGGAGTAAACTCTTCTTTAACTTTTACTTTTCCAGATTTGGTCTGCTCAAATCTATAATCCATTTTGACCAATGAAAATCGCCAATCGGTTTTATCTGGAGAAAGAAATGCCACCAACGCAGCGTCTTTTCTTTCCCCGCCACGACTGCCATTTAAATACCAGGCAATAAAATTACGCTGCATTGTACGGGCACGTTCAAGGGATGTTTCTTTTTGTAAGGTTACAATAAGAATATCGATATTATTTTCATTATCGCTGTATTTGCCGATTCGTTCTAATGCTTTAATATACTGTTTATAGGCATCGGGTATATAATTTCCTTTATAGATGAATGGCGCCTCGTCAATTTTATTAAGAAGGTTTTTAATAAAAATTGTAAAAACATTCCTATCGAATGAACTTTCGAATGTTTCCCGTATAATTTTTTGCGCTTGTTGTCTGTTCATAATTATTCACCTGCCAAATATAGTGAAAGTATAACTTCACGCTTACCAAAAAAAGCGGGGGTATTTTCAGCATAGTGACTTTCAAGAAGCTTATCTGGTATATTTATCTGTAGAACAGTCAAAACTTTAAAAGGGTTCATTACCTCTTTTTCTAACTTATTAAGGGCCTTAAGTGTTTTCTTGATGGTTTGTTTTGGAAGTCCTCCTTCCTCTAATTGCTTTATTACCTTCTGCAAATAAATTTCCTGGTCTTCTGTAAACTGTTGCGTGTTTTTATTTGTCGCCTTTAAAATCTTTAAAATATTTGAAGAGCTATCTCGGCCGCCTCGAGGCTTTAAATCAGGAATATCTTCTAAAGTCGTAAAGATAAAAGCATGTTTGTTTTTATCCAGCAGGTCGTAATAAATTTTGGGTAGTTTATGCTTTTGGGTACCAGAAACGCTTTCCATAATTTGGGCTGCAGTAATGAAATCTAATTCCTTGGCTGCTTCTATATCTGCGGTTATAAAAAATTTCTGCAGTTTTCCCTTTCTGAAATATGTCAGTAGAGAATTCGGATAGCTTTTTAGCTGCTTTGCAGAACGGGATTTTTTGGGTAGGCGTTTTATTTTTTCAAAAAACTCGGGTTGGTTATCACGGATACTCTTAATTAGTTGAAAATATTTAAGATCCGTTTCTTCACCTTCATCCTCTCCGGTTAAAACTTGTTTGGAAATTAAACGATCAAAAAGCTCGTGGGAGCTAATTGGTTCCCCTTCTGTTAGAAGTTCTGCATCTCCTCCGAGTAAGGTTAAGAACGCATTAATTTTTGCCTCAGCAGCTTCTTTGAGCTTTATCTGGTCATTGGATTGTTTAGTTGGAAAGAAATTAAAAGTATATATTTTTTCAAACCCAGTATCGACCCGGTTGATACGCCCTACTCTTTGCATCATACGAGTAGGGTTCCAGGGAATATCATAATTAATTACTACGTTGGAGCGGTGCAAGTTTACACCTTCTGACAAAACTTCAGTGGTAATAAGTATACGGTAGTCATCTTTAGGGAAACGGGCGTTAGCATCAAAATTTTCAATTACTTTTTCTCTCACTATAGCACTTGTTTCGCCGGTAAAACAAAGTACTTTTTTTGATAGGTTGTTTTCAATGTTTTTATGAAGGTAATAAGCTGTTTCTTTTGATTCAGTAAAAATGACTAACTTATTTTTTTTGAGAATTTCATTTTGAGAAAGATCATTGATGAGTTTAATCAATTTGGGATCACGGGTAACTGTTTGCCACAACTTTTTTATTTGTTGCAATATCTTTAGGTCATTTTGTAAATCTTTCCTGAACTCTTTTTTAAAATCTTTACTGTCATACCTTTCAGCTTTTCCTTCATCAATTAGCCGCTGAATTGCTTTATCATCATCATTTTCAAGCAATTCGAATATTTTATTTGTATGTTTTTTACTCGTGTACACATTACCTTTGTCGAATTCTTTAATGAACAGCTCATAAGAGTTAATAAACCTTTCTACGGAATTTCTAAAAGCAAAAAAGCTGCTTTCTAGCCGTTTAACTAGCAGTATTTTCATGAATTTCCCCATATTTTTTTGCGACTGTTCTTCAAGCTGATCTATTTTTCCTTTATAATAAAGCATTGGCATATAACGGGCATATCCAAATTTTTGTGCTATAAGATCAATTGTTTCGTTAAAAATTGTATCCTCGGTCTCATTTAATTGATAATACAAAGGATCAGGTTTATTTACTTCTGGAAATTTTAGGTTTTGATTTACTAAGTCTTCCGTGAAATATCTAATAATTTCCGTTCGGGTGCGACGTACCATAAGATACTTCAAGACTTTCTCACGGATTTCTCGGGAATTTTCCCTCACAGTTCTAATAAACTCCGGGTAGTTCTTTTTACGATCTAGTTTCTTTATTTTTTTATCAAGGCTGTTGAAAAAATTCTCCAAATTAGGCAGATTGGGGATAGTACTTTTTTTAGTTTTTTGAAAAAGCTTTATCTGACTTAAAATATCTTTTGGAGAATTATTGTAGGGGGTTGCGGTCACAAGAATTACACGTTTACCTCGGCATATTTCTGCTAATTGCTCAAAACTAATGGTGGTTTCGGTCCTAAAGCGATGTGCTTCATCTATGATAATATTAGAATATTTCTCAGTGCCACGATTTACTAGAGTCTCAAGTTTTCCAATAGACTCGAAATCAGCAGGGACTCGAAAATCAGAAAATACATTGGGCCACGAACCAGGATTATTTTTTTCAAGAAGCATCGGAGGGGCGATTACTAAAGTCCTACCATCAAGTTGCCCGGCAAGCATGGCAGAGATATAAGTTTTACCAAGCCCTACAACATCGGATATAAAAACGCCTCCATATTCTTCAAGAATTTTTTTAGCATTTAATACTGCTTGTTCTTGATATTCAAGCTTCTTAAATTCTTGGGGTAAATATTTTAAAAAAACTTCATCAGTTTGACTAAGCTCGTCTTTAAAGTATTCATATAAAAACTTGAGATACAATTCATAAGGAGGTATGTTCGGGTTAAGCCATGTTTTTCTTTGAATGGTCTGGACATATTTTTCGCTTATATCAACAGCATCTTTCCAGAGATCTTCAAATTTATGTTTGGCGAATTCGTAATCTGATCGGTTTTTTAATTCAACATTTAACTCTAGATTATCAACTAGTCCTGCTTGGGTAAAGTTACTGGAACCGGTAATAACTCTTCCTACATCCCTATCATCCTTAACAAAAGTCATAATATATAATTTCGCGTGGATATTTTGCGAAGGATAGGCCTTTAACTCTAACTTGCCATTATTTATCCATTCAATAAATTTTGTTACGCCTTCCTCTACTTTTATATTGTCCTCGGAATTTTCCATTTCTTTTTCAACAATTCCCTCTACTTCTTGTTTTACTTCTGCGTGAGAAAAATCTAATATTCGCTGTTCTTCTGAAGCGTCTTCGATAAGATCAAATACTTTTTTGTTCATGCTTATACCGATGAGAATTCTAATTTTCTCAGTGTTTTCTAATGATTTGTATACAGTATGGAAACCGCTAGAATAGAAATATCCCACCAGACAGTCAAAAAAACGTGTATCTTTTATTAAAACTTCAAACCTTTGTTTAAGAGTTTGATTTTCCTCGTTTGTTATAAAAGTTAGATCTCCCATTTTATTATGTAGATTTTGTTGTTTCAAGAACCATGGCCCCCTTTTGTAAAATTACCTCCATCTTACAATTATAAATAAAAAATAGGATATAACAATAACAAGGTTACATTAAGCAATATAATTGCTTAAATTTTTCCACTATAGGTTGTTTCTCTATAAATGGTAAAAACTCCTTTTTTATAGCTACCTTTTCAACAAATGATCGTCAATTACTATCATAATTCTTCTTGATTTAATAGCTCTAGTCATTAAATAAAATTTGGTGGGGTGAAAAATTATTTATGACTTCATCCTTTCCAGCATTCCAACAGTATTCTCAATGCTGTTTTAGCATATCGCTAAAAAATGTCATTTAAAAGATTTTGTCTAATTCCATTTAAATTTATCTTCTTTTAGATAAAAAAGTACGGCCAAGTATCTTGGACGGTCATATGTTCTTGTCAATAATGTCGGGTAAGTTCACCCTATACTCCTTCCAATAATAATGGTGGGGAATGGCGTAGAATGACAGATTATCCAAAGAGAATTTCTATTTTTCACCAAGGTTCAACAAACGGTTAGGGGACTTTACCTTGAACCAACTTTCTCTTTTTTATAGATTGTCGATTTTTAACTATTGTTTTCCCCTGAAAAGGGCTAAACTTGCTGCTAAGTGCAAATTTTCCCTGCTTGTTTCAGTTGGGCTTCTTGTTACCTTGGATATAAATAATATTGTTTTTAAGGAAAGGCATGA
>JAQVJR010000005.1 GCA_028695015.1 Minisyncoccota bacterium | reverse complement strand
CTTTAAGTTTGTATTTTCTTAAATTTAATGAAAAGATTCAATCTCAAAGAACAGAAGAAGATTTAGAAAAAAGCAAAGAAGAAGTTATTAAAACAATTCATAAGATAGAAAAAAGTAGTTTTGAACCTAGACCATCACCTTTATGTGGTTGGTGTGGCTATCGGAATATTTGTCCAATTTGGAAACACTTGTATGAAACAGAAAATCAAATCAATGGAGAAAATGTTAAAGAGAAAGTAGATGAATATTTTAAGCTCAAAGAGAAAAAAGAGAAAATAGAAGAAGAGCTATGTGATTTAAAAAATTGCATAGAAGATTATAGTCATGAAAAAGGCCTAAAGAGAGTTTTTGGAGAAAATGGATATTTTAGTCGTACAGTCCATAACAAAGTCTCATATAATAAAAAACAATTAAAAGAAGTGTTAGAGCCTTTAGGAAAATGGGAAGAAATTCTAGGCATAGATCAAAAAAGACTAAACAAGGTTTTAAAAGAAATCCCTCAAGAATTAAGAGATAAGGTAAAAGCAGCTGAAAAAGTAGAAAAAAAATACAAATATCTCACTTCAAATAATATAAGCAAGAAAGAATTAGAAGAAGAATTAGAATAATTATTAATTACATCTAGTATTATAAGTATAGCCATTAGCTTCAGCTTCTTCTCGAGATTTAAAATAAATTTTATTTTCTTCTTTTAAGCTATTAGCTAAGCTACATTCAACAGGATAATAGTATTTTCCTCGAGAACTGGCTACAAAAGGAAATTCTTTTTGCGCTTCTTTTCTAGCTTCAATTTGAGCTAATCCTTGTTCTAAATCAAGGATTAATTCTTTTTCAATAATGATTGGCGGACGACTAAGAATATTAGCCCCAAGAATAATTCCTGAGGTAAAAGAAAAAACAATAGTCAAAAAAACAAAACTGGAGAGCCAGAAATGCTTTTTGACAAAATCAATAATTTTTGCTAATATTTTTAAACAGTGGGGCATAATATTTAATATTTAATTTTTAATACAATATGGCAAGGACAAAAGCTGGTGGTTCAACAAAGTTAGGCAGAGACTCACGTCCAAAAAGTCTTGGTCTTAAAGTAGCTGACGGTCAAGAAGTAAGAACCGGTAATGTTTTAATTAGACAAAGAGGAACTAAATGGCATCCAGGTACAAATACTGGCCTTGGTGAAGATGATACTATCTTTTCTCTTAAAGATGGAATTGTAAAGTTTTCAACTAAAAGAAAGAAGAGTTTTACTGGTAAGATCAGAAGAGTTAGCGTAATAAATGTTATTCCTTTGGTTTCAAAGGAGCAGTCTTAATTTTAACTTTTAAGCTAGCTGATATTTCAGGATAAAGATTTACATTAATTTCATAATCCCCTTGTTCTTTTAAGGGGTTTTTTAATTCTATCTGATTTTCTTTTAAAGAAATTCCTTTATTTTTCAACTCTTCAATGATTTTTTTAGCACTAACAGAGCTATAAGCTTTTTTTCCTTCTTCTGAGAATTTAAGAGGAATTTCTAATACAAGGTTTTTTAAATCTTCTGCTGTTTTAAGAGCAAGTTCTTTTTCTTGCTTTTCTTTTTGTGCTTTTAATTCTTTTTGTTCAGAAACCTTTTGTATAATTTTTTCATCAGCTCTTTGAGCTAATTTATTAGGAAAAAGATGGTTTAGAGCATAACCAACTGCGACTTTTTTAATTTCTCCTTTTTTTCCTAATTTAGGAATATCTTGTAATAAATAAACTTTCATAATTGATTTTTTAATTTTGCTTAGGAGGAATAGTTCCTCTAGGTGTTATTCGAGAAGTGTTTAATTCATCAATTGCTGCTTGTAATTGATTGTCTTTTGTTGGATCTATCTTAGAATAAGTACCTAATTCTTCTTGGTTTTCTAATTCTATCATAATATCTGGCTCTAATCCATTATTCTGAATAATTGTTTCTTTTGGAGTAAGCCAACGAGAGATAGTTATCTTTAAGCTATTATCATCTTTTAAACCGACTAATTCTTGAACCGAGCCTTTACCAAATGTTTTTGTGCCAATTAATTTTACTCCTCGATTATCCCTTAAGGCTCCGGCTAATATCTCAGAAGCTGAGGCAGTGCCTTCATTAACTAAAACCACAGTAGGGATATTTTTTAATAAATTTTGAGCTAAACTAACACGAAAAACCTTACTTTCTTCTTTACCAAAATCTTCTTTAAGAATAATATCTCCATTAGATAAAAACCAGCCACTAATGTTAACAACAGCATCCAAATACCCTCCAGGATTGTTGCGCAAATCTAAAACAAGTCCTTGAGGCTTAGTTCTAGATATTTCCAAAGCTGTTTGGTAAAAATCAATTTTTAAAGGTAAATTAAAATTATAAATCTTTAGATAAGCAATATTATTTTCTAACATTTGCCAGCTAACAGTTGGGATTTGAATTTTTTCCCTAGTTAATTCTATTTCTTCTGTTATATTTGTAGAAGGACGATAAGTGGTTAAAGAAACTTTAGTTCCAGCTTGGCCACGTATTAATTGCGAAGCTTTAGTAGTTGAAAAATTCACTGTTTCTAAATCATTGATTTTTAAAATAATATCATTTGGTTTTAAACCAGCTTTTTCAGCTGGAGTGTTTGGTAATGGGGCTACGACTACTAAATAACCGTCTTTTTTTCCTATCTCCATGCCAATACCAAAAAACTCTCCTGATAATTCATCTGAAAGTTCTTGAGTTTCCTCAATTGTTAAAAAATCAGAATAAGGGTCTTCTAAAGAATTAATTAATCCTTTTGTAGCCCCAATAATCATTTTCTCAGGATCTAAATCATAACGGTCAACGTATTTTTCTAAAACTACTTTCCAAGTATCCCAAAAAATACCCATATCAGAATCAGGTACATTAACTGGTGCTTGTTTGTTAATTATTTTTTCAAAAGGAGAAGGTAGATTTGCCTGCCAGCCCCATTGAGCACCATGCATAAATCCCAAACCCCACATGGCAAGAAACAAAACAATGCCTAAGGTTATTAGACCTACTTCTTTAAAATTTATCTTAGAGTTGTTTTTCATTTTTTTTCAAAAAATTAATAAATTGATAAGGTAAGTTTGCTATCTTTCCAGGACCAGTAAAGATAATAACATCATCTTCCTTAAGAATACCATAAAGGTTTTTAAATAATTCTGATGAATCATTATTTAAATGAACTTGTGTTTTTTTAAGAGTTTTTTGTTTTAAGATTTGCTCATATATTATTTTTTCATCGATTCCTTTAATTGGTTTTTCATTAGCTGGATCAATGGGTAATAAGAATAAAACATTACAATTTTTTACAGCTAAGGCATATTCTTTGTAAAGAAAGGAAATGCGGGAATAACGATGAGGCTCTAAAATCAAAATGATTCGTCTTTTATCAAATACCTGATGGGCCATTCTTAAAAGGCTTTTTATTTCTGTTGGATGATGAGCATAATCATCAATGATTGTTATTTTCTGATTATAAACAACACTAAACCTTCTTTCAGCCCCAGAAAATGTCTTAATATGTTTTAAAGAATCTTTAAAAGGAATTCCAATGATTTTAGCAATTAAAATAGCCCCTAAGGCATTGTAAATGTTCTCCTTTCCTGGATTATCAAGACTTAGCTTTCCTTGAAATTTTCCTTGAAAATATAAATCAGCAGTTGACTTATTTTTTAGATATTGAATATTCTTTGCTGATAAATCTGATTTTTTATTAATACCAAAACTAGTAATTTGTTTTTTAGTTTTCTTACAAAGAGTTTTTAAGAATTCATCATCATTGTTTAAAACAATAAAACCTGAAAGACTTTGTTCAGCAAATATCTGAAAAGCTTTTTTTAAAAGTGAAAAATTAGTTTTATATGGCCCTTGAGCAAATAAATGATCATTATCTACATTAGTAATCAATGGCAGATAAGAAGGGGTTTTTAAAAAAGATTTATCATGTTCATCAGTTTCAATTATTGCATATTCTCCATTTGTCCATTCACTACCTAAAGAATAATCTTTGGTCTTAGCACCTAAATAAACAGTTGGTTTTAATCCTTGTTTTTTTAAAATATAAGCAGTCATGGCAACAGTAGTGCTTTTACCATGAGAACCAGCAATACTAATAATCTTTTTATCATTTAAAAGCTTTATTAAATAATCAAAACGATTAAAAACAGGGATTTTTTTCTTTTTAGCTTGTAAAAGTTCTATATTATTCTTAGGGATTGCTGAAGAATAAACAACTATTTTTGGTTTTTGAATATTTTCTATCTGATGACCAATGAATATTTTAATTCCTTTTTGTTCTAATTTCTTTTTAGCTGAAAAATCTTTTTTATCAGATCCTGAAACATAATATCCTTTTTTCAGTAGAAGATTAGCTAAGGCAGTCATGCCTGAGCCACCTATTCCAATTAAGTGAATATGCTGTTTTTTAATACTCATTTAAGTAATTATATAGTTTTTAAGCTGTTTTTGTCAATTTTGGAATTTATCTTTTATTGGATAATTAAGTAAAAATAATATAAAATAGGGTTAATATGAAACATCGGATATTTATTGCTTCACATTTACCTTGTAATCTTAAAAAGGTTTTTTCAGGATACCAATTAGCTAAATTATCAAATTCTTGTTTTCGTTTAATACCTGAAAAATCAATGCATTTAACCTTAATCTTTATTGGTGATATTTGGAATAATGATTTGTATAAAGTAATTCAAGCTTGTGAAAATACTGTAAAATCTTTTTTCCCTATTAAAATTGAGATAAATAAAATTACCTATGGTCCAATTATTCATAATCCCCGTTTAATCTGGGCTCAAGGTAAAGAATCTGAAGAATTAACTAATTTTCATCAATCTTTGGAAAAAGAATTAATAGATCAAGGAATAAAATTTAAAAAGGAAAATCGTTTATTCAAACCACATATTACCTTAGCTAGAATCAATAAAGAAAATTGTTTAAACCTACCTTCTGTTTCAGAAATAGAATTGAAAACAGAAGAATCTTTTAATTTAAATCAAATTTCAATAATTGAAAGTGAATTGACTCCCTCAGGGCCCATTTATACAGACTTAAACAGTTTTTTACTCAAATAATAAGTATTTATGTTTATTTTAGATGTTGTTCCTTTAACTAATATTCCTCTTGGTCAATCTCAGATTTTTTCTTACTTTTCAAAAGAGGATGTTAAAAGAGGTTGCTTGGTTGAAGTTTCTTTAAATCGTAGAAAAGTATTAGCAACAGTTTTAAAATCAGAAAATGTTATTTCTAGAAAAGCTTTAATTAAAAAATCAGATTTTGCTCTTAAACCTATTACAAAGATTATTTCTTCTAAACCATTAATGCCTCCATTATTTTTTATTTTAGCTGATTTTATGGCTCGTTATTATTTCTGCTCTACTTCTTTGGCTATTAAAACAATTTTACCTTCTAGGATTAAATCTCTTTCTAAATATCTTGAAAAACTTCCTAATGAAGAATTTCCTGAATATTTTAAAATTACAAAACCCTTGGCAAGTAAGGAAATATTAAAAAGACAGAAAGGTAATATTTTTTCAAATGATTTTTCTTTCTTAATTAAAGAAATAGAACAATGTTTATCTAAAAAACAACAAGTATTGATTTTAGCCCCTACTGTTTTACATCAACAATATTATTTAGATAAATTTAAAACCTCTTTAGAAAAAACAGTTCATATTGCTGGCCCTGATTTAAAAGTGAAGGAGTTTAATGATTTATGGAAAAAGATTAACAATCAAAAAGCTTTATTAATTATTGGCAGGCGTTCAGCTGTGTTTTTACCTTGGCAGAATTTAGGATTGATTATTATTATTGATAGCAATAATCCAGCATATAAATCATGGGATCAAAAACCTTATCATAATGCAATTACTTTAGTAAATTATCTCTCTTTGTATTATCATGCCTCAATCATTGAATATCAAAATTATTAATCCAAGAGTTGAGCCTCAAAAAGGCTCTGGAAGGAAAAAACCACCCTTCCAAGCCTTAGGTTTAGAAACTCTATCAGTAATAGAACAAGCAATTAAGAAAAACAAGAGAATTGCTATTTTCATTAACCGACGGGGATTAGCCACTAGTATTATTTGCCAAGAATGTGGATTTGTGCCAAAATGTCCTAATTGTGATATCCCTCTTGGTTTTCATTTGCCAGCAATTTTAATTTGTCATCATTGTGGTTATCAAGCTCCAATGCCTAATACTTGTCCTGCTTGCCAGGGTTATCGGTTAAAACCTTTAGGAATAGGAATGCAAAGGATTAGTGAAGAGCTTAAGAAATTTATCTCTCCCCTACCCCAATATGCTTTATTAGAAGGGCAAATGCTTGATAATAAAGAATTAAAAATATTTGATAAATTTAATCAAGGCAAGATAAAAATCTTAATTGGCACTGAAGCTTTATTAAGGCCTCAATTAGAATCAGCAGATGTGGTTATTGTGGCTTCTATAGATCCATTAATTTTCTTACCTGATTATAATAGTGAAGAAAGAGTTTTCCTTTATCTTTTAAGATTAAAAAAGATAGCTAAGGAAAAATTAATTATTCAAACTTTAATTCCAGAAAACAAGATATTTCAATATTTAGTTAATCAAGAAGAAGAAAAGTTTTTTGAACAAGAAAAAAAATGGCGTCAAAATTATCTTTGGCCTCCGTTTGTTCAATTAATTAAATTAACTCTAATTCATCCTGATGAAAAAAAGGGAGAAAAAGAAGCCTTAGATATTAGAAATAAGATAGATCAAGCCATATTAAAAACAGTCCCTAAAAATCTTCAAGAAAATTTTATTGTTCTTGGTCCAGCTCCAGCTTTCATTTTTAAAGAAAAAAAAGTTTATCGTTGGAATATCCTGATAAAATACAAATATATTACTAGTAAGATATTGCAAAATACAAATTCACTATCAGGTCTTAATTCTTTAATGCCTTTATTAACAAAAGAAGAATTAGATTTGAGAAATAAAGTCTTAAAAACAATTTCTTTAAATAAATATTGGCGAGTAGATGTGGACCCTAAAGATACATTATAAAAAACATTATGGATTTAATAACAGGTAAAGATAATAAAACATTAAGGCAAAAAAGCCTTCCAGTTAAGAAAATAGATGCAGAGGTAAGAAATCTTATAAAAGAGATGACAGTTTTTATGAAACAGAATAATGGGATTGGTCTAGCAGCTATTCAAATAGGTGTGCCCTTAAGAGTAATTGTTTGCGAGGTTAATGATAAGGTTTATTCATTAATTAATCCAGAGATTATAAAAACTTCTGCTGAGATGAATATTATGGATGAAGGTTGTTTAAGTGTTCCTGATGTTTTTGGCGAAGTGGAAAGACCAGAGAAAATTGTTATTAAGGCAACTACTTTAGAAGGCAAGAAAATTAAATTTAAAGCCTTTGATTTATTAGCTAGGGTTTTACAACATGAAATGGATCATTTAGATGGTATTCTTTTTACAGACAAGGCTAAAACTACCAGAGAAGAATTAAACCAAGCTCCAGCTTTATAACTATGAATCAATTTGTGTTTTTTGGCTCATCAGAATTTTCTAAAATTGTTTTGGAAAAATTACTTCAGGCAAAAATGAAGCCAGTTTTAGTAGTGACTAATCAACCAAAACCAAAAGGCAGAAAACAAATCCTTTCCCCTACTCCTGTTAATGTTTTGGCTTTAGAGCACAAGATTCCAGTATTATTTCCTGAAAAATTAGATGAAGAGTTTATAAATCAAATAAAAGAGATAAAACCAGAATTTATTATACTGACAGCTTATGGTAAAATTATTCCTTCTGAATTATTAGCTATTCCATTAAAAGGTTTTATTAACTTACATCCATCTCTTTTACCAAAATGGCGAGGGGCAACTCCAATTCAATCTGCCATATTAAACGGAGATATAGAAACTGGAGTAACTTTAATTTTAATGGATGAACAAGTAGATCATGGTCCAATTATTGCTCAATCTGAATTTAAAATTGATAACCTAAGATTAAATTCAGAAGAATTATCAGGAAAATTAGCTGTTTTAGGGGCTGAGTTAATTATTCAAGCCATGCCTCAATATTTAAAAGGAGAAATTATTCCTATTGTTCAAGATCATTCTCAAGCAACTTTTTGTAAAAAAATATTACCAGCAGATGAAAAGATTAATTGGCAGCAAGATAATATTCAAATAGATAGACAAGTCCGTGCTCTTAATCCTGAACCAGGTGCTTATACTAAAGCTATGCATCCTCAAAAATATGAGCTAATATTGAAAATAATAAAAGGCTATTTGGAAAATGATGAATCATTAGAAAAACTACCAATAGGAAAAGTTTTTGATTATCAAAATAAAATGGCTGTTAAATGTAAAAAAGGTTTTTATGTTATTGAATTAATTAAACCTTCTGGTAAA
>JAQVJR010000002.1 GCA_028695015.1 Minisyncoccota bacterium | reverse complement strand
TTGAAATCCTGATGAAAGCTTAATGAAAGTTGAGCCTTCTGCAAGGACATCAGGACAGGTGCTGCATGGTTGAAAAGTCGACCCATTCTAAAGTAATTTAGAATGAAAAAACCAGCTCATAACGGTGGAACCCTAATTTTTTTTATGTTAAAATATATAAAGAATGGGCAATACCGTGGGAAGCACAAACTCTAATTTATATAACTGTCCTAAAAATAAGTTTGAGACTTATATTTTGGGATTATGGTGTGCTGATGGTTATAGTAGAAGCAGTAGTGTGGGTATTAGTAATATAGATGTTGATTTAATTAAACTTTCTCAAAAGTTTTTTGAAAGTTATTTTCCTAAAGAAAGATTGCGTCTTGTAGTGTATTATCCGTTAGATAAAAACATGGATAGAGATAATAATACGCGAGAAGTAATTTCTGAAAATTTTTCAGGAATAAAAACTACTTTTTCTGTTTCGAAAAAAGCTAGACATACTGCTTATCATATATATGTGAATAGTCGTCCCTTATTAAGACTATTTATAAAATCTAGACAAAACATAAAAAGTGTAGTGAAAAAAAATAATATTTATTCTTATTTTGCAGGAAGATTTGATGGAGATGGTTCTATAAACAAGGACTTTAGAAGTGATTGCCGGATTGTATATAGCACAGAGACAGAAGCAAATAAAGATCTAGATTTATTGAAGCAATTAGGTTTTTCTATCAGCAAGATATATAAATATAAGAAAGCTAGGACTTATGCTCTTTATATTTCTAGATTAGAGGCAAGTATGTTTTTGAAAAATATAAGTAAATATTCTGTAAAGTTATATAAATTAGGGTTTGTGCCCCGTAGAGACTTAATCTTTAAAAAATATTAAAGATTTTATTATTTATTTTTAGTAAATAATAAAACGCTGGTCCCCTTTGAAATTTTAATTTCCAAGGGTGATGGTATAGTCCATACCATTAGTAATAATGGAAGCATATGGCCGTCAGCTCGTGACGCGAGTTGTTCCCTTCAGTGGGGAAACGAGCGCAACCCCTGTTTTGTGTTTTATGTGTCACAAAAAACCGCCCTCCTCAAAGAGCATTTCATTTTTAAAATATTGAGAAGTGCTTTTTGAGGAGGGAGGAAGGAGGGGATGACGTCAAATCAGCATGGCCCTTTGATGCCCTGGGCGACACTCATGTTACAATGGGATTGACAATGCGTTGCCAAGCCGTAAGGCGGAGCTAATCGCATCAAACAATCTCCCAGTCCGGATTGAGGTCTGAAACTCGACCTCATGAAGTTGGAATCGCTAGTAATCGTGGGTCAGCCACACCACGGTGAATACGTTCTCGAACTCTGTACTCACCGCCTGTCAAGTCAAGGAAGCCGGGAATACCTAAAAATCCTGTTTACAGGAACTAGGGTAGGTTCGGTGACAGGGGCTAAGTCATAACAAGGCACTGCTAGCGGAAGCTGGTGGTGAAACTTTTCTTTTATAGAATTTGCTTTGGTTTTTAAATCAAAGCTTTAAGTGTCGGTCTCTTTGTTTAACAAAGAGAGATGTTAATCTTGTCATCTTTAAAAAGAGATTAATCATGCTTGGGATAACCAGAAAGGATTGAATAGATAAAACAACTTTGTTTATTTGACAAAGTTGTTTTTATTTTAAAGAGTTGCTATACTATTTACTAGAGTTGAAAAAAAGGAATATTAATCCATTTTTATTATGAATAACAAGTCAACGATTTTATTAATTGAAGATGATCCTTTTTTAAGTAGTGTTTTAAGATTAAAATTAGAAAAGGAATCTTTTAAGGTTATTCGAGCTGCAGATGGCGAAGAAGCTTTGCATTTTTTAACTGAACAAGGAATTAAACCAGATTTAATTCTTTTAGATTTGATTTTACCTAAAAAAAATGGATTTGAAGTTTTAGAAACCATTCGCCAAGATCCTTTGTTAGAAAAACTACCTGTAATAATAATTTCTAATCTTGGTCAACCTTCTGATATTGAAAGAGGCAAGGCTTTAGGAATTATTGACTATTTTGTCAAAGCTAGGCTTTCTGTAGAAGAGTTGGTTAATAAAGTAAAGCAAGAGATAAAAATAGAATAGAATTTTTAAAATTGACAAACATTTTTTAAATAGTAAAATATACATATTAAATACAAGGTCGATTAAATAACAAAAATGAAATTTCTAAAATATTAGGTCGAAATTTCAAATACAATTAAAATTAACATGAATACAAAAAAAGGATTTACTTTATTAGAATTGCTTATTGTGATTGGTATCTTAGCAATTCTTTCAACCACCATCGTATTAGTTATTAACCCTGCTGAATTATTAGCTAAAGCTCGTGATTCTCAAAGAATCTCTGATTTAAACACTCTTAAAACAGCTATTGCTTTGTTTCTAACAGAAACAACAGGAGAAAGCATAGGAGAAGATGGTTATACTTATTCACATTTAGCAGAGATTAATTGTGGGGAAGATGGTGACGAGATTTTTAATTCAGGGTTTAATTCAAATCCATCAAGAATAGATGGAAATGGATGGGTTCCTATAAATTTTACGAAAATAGGCAATGGCGATTCTCCAATTAGTTCTTTGCCCATAGATCCTGTATCAGATGAGGATAAAAGTTTTTACTATGTTTATATGACTGATGGAAATAACGGCTTTAAGTTAATAGCTAATATGGAAAGTAAATATTATTCTCAAAGTGGTTCAGGGGACGTAGTAACTAATGACGGAGGTGTGGAGCCAGAGCTTTATGAAACAGGCACCAATCTTAGTATCCCTATTAAGATTAGGAATAGGTGTTATTGGGTCTATGACATACTTATTACTTAATAAAATAAGTTTATTAATAAAAAATAAATTAACATGAATACAAAAAAAGGATTTACTTTATTAGAATTGCTTATTGTGATTGGTATCTTAGCAATTCTTTCAACCACCATCGTATTAGTTATTAACCCTGCTGAATTATTAGCTAAAGCTCGTGATTCTCAAAGAATCTCTGATTTAAACACTCTTAAAACAGCTATTTCTTTTTATATGGTAGAAGACTCTGTTGCATATATAGGTGACTATGGTCAAACTTATTCACATAAAGCAAATGTTAATTGTGCTAATACAATGGTTAATCAAGCTTCTACCTCACCTGCTATAAATGGAAGTGGATGGGTTCCTATAAATTTTCAAGATATGCCAGGAGGTTCACCGATTAGTGCTCTACCTATAGATCCTAATTCTACAGATTATAATGCTCCTGATGGACGTTATTATGTTTATCTTGTTAATCAAGAAGAAACCGGTTTTAAACTAGTAAGCCGCATGGAAAGTTCTTATTATCAGAGTGGAACTAATAATGTTGGAGCAAATGACGGAGGTGAGGAAACAGAGCTTTATGAAGTAGGAACAGATCTTTCTATTCCAATAAATAAAGGTGTTAGTTGTTATAATTCCTAGTTTTAGCTATAACATTAAGGATATATTTTAACTCAAGGTTTTAGTCTAGTAATGATAAATTGGTTTATTAAATTTCTGTTTTCAATTATACGCCCCGCTTTGGGATTAATAATCTTAGCGGGGCTTTTGATATATTGGTTTTTTAAAAAAAAATTACCTCAAGAAAGATATTTAAAGATTTCTTGTTTTGGCTTTTCAGGGATATTAGTTATTCGTTCTTTTGTATTGACTTGTTTAAATTATTGGATTTGGTCTCAGGATTCTATTTCTTATCGGTTATTGCCGCCCCATAATCCAATTTCTTATTTTTTAAAATATTCTTGGCAACATTATTGGTTTGAGCCTGTTGTTAGTATTTTATTTGCTTCAATAGTCTTTTTAGGAATTTATTGGTTAAATAGAAGATTTGAAGAAAATCTTTTTTATAATGAAGAAAAGTACTTGGCTAGTTTAGGAGTTTTGATTATTGGTTGGCCTAATTGTTTAATTTACCTTTGTTTAGTTTTATTATTGGGATTATTAATTCATTTTTTAGTGATTGTTTTTAATTTATTTAAAGAGATAAAAGATTCTCGTTTTTCCTTTTTATATCTTTGGTTTCCTTGTGCCTTACTTGTTTTGTTTTTAAATGATATAATAAATACATATATAGGGATAAATATATTTAATATTTAATTTTTATGCGCTTGCCTCTTCAAACTCTTAAAAAATTGATTTTAGGAACAGGATTAATTTGCGAGAAAGACTTTGACGAATTAGTTTTAGAAGCTCAAAGAACAGAAAAAAATATTATTGACTTGTTGATTTCTCGTAATTTTATTACCACTGATTTTTATGCAGATATTCTATCTAAGCATTTGAATATTCCCAGGATTAAACTAGTTGGTCAGCAAATTGATACAGAAATACTTAATATTTTACCTGAAGAAATAGCCCAGACAAGAAATGTGGTTGTTTTTGGTAAAGAAGATAATTCTATTATGGTAGCAATGCTTGATCCAGCCAATTTGGAAACATTAGATTTTTTGAATAAATATACAGGTTATTTTATTAAACCCCATTTATGCCTAGAAGAAGATTTAAAATTTGTTTTTGCTCAATATGGAAAAGAAGTTTCCAAAGATTTTCAGAAAATGATTCAGGAAAGTATTCGTTCTTCTTTGAGATTAAAAGAGGTTGAAGCAGAAAAGGCAGCCACTGAATTTCCAATTGTTTCTTTAACTGATAATATTATTTCTTATGCAGCTTCTTTAAATGCCACCGATATTCATATTGAATCCTTAGGTGATGAGATTTTGATTCGTTTTCGAGTTGATGGGGTTTTAAGGGAGATAATAAGATTAGCTAAAGAAATCCATTTAGCTATTGTGGCTAGGATTAAAATTTTATCAAATTTGCTTATTGATGAGCATAATAAACCTCAAGACGGAAGATTTAAATACAAATACGCAGATACAATTTTTGATATCAGGGTGGCTATTATGCCTACGCTTTATGGTGAAAAAGTAGAAATGCGTCTCTTAACAGGTTCTTCAAAACCAATGAGTTTTCAAGAATTAGGAATGATGGAAGAAACAGTAAAGATAGTTGAGAATAATATTACTAAAACCACTGGCATGATTTTGGTTACTGGACCTACTGGTTCAGGAAAGACTACTACTTTGTATGCGATTTTGAATAAACTTAATAAACCTGAGGTTAATATTGTAACCATTGAAGATCCAATAGAGTATGAGTTGAGATATGTTAATCAGACTCAGATAAATCCTAAAGCAGGAATAGATTTTGCTAATGGTTTAAGGGCTTTTTTAAGACAAGACCCAGATGTGATTATGGTGGGAGAAATTAGAGACAAGGAAACAGCAGAAATTTCTGTTCATGCTTCTTTAACTGGTCATCTTTTACTCTCTACCTTGCATACTAATGATGCAGTGACCGCAGTGCCTCGATTATTTGATTTAGATGTACCTCCTTTTTTAGTTTCAGCCACTGTTAATTTGATAATTGCTCAAAGATTAGTTAGGAGAATTTGTCGTGGCTGCATTGAAAGCTATGAGGTACCAGAAGATGTTATTAAGGTAGTGAATGAACAATTGCAATTAATAAAAGGCAAAACAGCTTCTCCATATCATGCTAAGCAATTATATCGAGGAAAAGGGTGTCAAGCATGTGGGGGTACTGGTTATTCAGGTCGTTTAGCTATTTATGAGATTTTAGATATTACTGAACAAGTAAGAGCCTATATCCAAAAAAGTGATTTTTCTCTTGATGGTTTAAAACAAATAGCTTTTGCTCAAGGAACTAAATCAATGTTTGAAGATGGATTGAAAAAAGCTGAATTAGGGTTAACAACCATTGAAGAAGTTTTAAGAGTTATTAAAGAATAAAAACATATTTATGTTGTTTCATTATCTGGCTCAGGATCAAAAAGGCCATATCAAAGAAGGAAATATTAATCAACCTAACATTGAAGCGGTTTTAGAATATTTGACTGCTCAGAGATTAAAACCTCTTTCAGTCAAGCCCTTAATCTTAGAACAGGATAAAAAAGAGATAGCGATTTTTAAGAAAACTCTTAGTTTGACCGATAAGGTTTTCTTAACCAAATACTTGGCCTTGATGTTAAAAGTGGGTACTGATTTATTCAGCGCCATAGATATTTTAATTCAGGATTTTGAATCAGGGTTAGCTAGGAGGTTTTTATTAGAGATAAGAACTAATCTGGAAAAAGGTGAGCCTTTTTGGAAGGCATTTGCTCAACATCCAGATTATTTTTCTCCAGTAGTGGCTAATTTAATTAAAGCCGGGGAGTCTTCTGGTAATCTAGAAGCTACTTTAGAGCAGGTTTCTGTGAGCATGGAAAGAGATAGGAATTTACAAACCAAGGTAAAATCTTCTTTGGTTTACCCGATTGCTTTAATGATTGCTTCTTTTTTTATGATTCTCTTTTTAGTGACTTTTGCTGTGCCTAAATTAGGAGAAATGTTTTTAGGCACTGGACAGGCAATTCCTACATTTACAAAAGTGGTTTTATCTGCAGGCATGTTTTTAAACAGAAATATTTTCTTGGTTTTACCAATTATTATTGGTATTCCAGTGGGTTTGTTCTTATATTTTAGAAAAACAACTAAAGGAAAGGAATTATTTGCGAATTTATTAGAGAAAATTCCTATTTCTCGTGATTTAATGGAAAAAATGGCTTTGGAAAGATTTGCTAGTGTTTTATCCAGTTTAATCAGGGCTGGAATGTCAATTATTCAGGCAATTGAAATTACTGCTGGAGCGGTTGGTCATCCTAAATATGAATCAGCTTTAAACAGGATTGCAAAAGAACATTTAGCTAGAGGATTAAGTATTGGTGATTCTTTTAAAAAAGAAACAATTTTTCCAGCAGTGGTCTCTAATCTTTTAGCCATTGGTGAAAAAGCTGGACATACAGAAGAAATTTTAAGAACTCTTTCTGAATTTTATGAGGTAGAAATTGAAGGTTCATTAAAAACTTTAGTTTCAATGTTAGAGCCTTTACTATTGCTCTTTCTAGGAGCTGTGGTTGGTGGTATAGCTCTTTCATTAATAGTGCCAGTTTATCAATTAGTAGGACAATTTTAAAACAAATATTATGAAATTTAAATTATTAAAACAAAGATTAAGTTTTAAAAAAAGAGTCTTTGGTTTTACTTTATTAGAAGTTTTAATAGTTATTGCTCTTACCGCAACAATAGCTGGAGTTGGTATTTCTTCATATGTAGGTCAACAAAGAGTTAAGTTGTTAGATAATACGGTCCAGGAAATAGTAGGGTTTCTTAGATATGCACAACAAAAATCAATTGCTCAAGAACAAGGTGGGCAATGGGGAGTTCGTTTTGAAAATTCTTTAGAAGAAGGGAATTTTTATACTTTGAATTTTGATCCTGATTCTGGAGCTTTTCAAGATAATTATAATTTAGTTAAGATAATTAAGGATAAAATCTTGTCATTTTTCCGTCCTTTTTATGCCTTTGCTAGAGTGATTACAGAAACAGAAAGGCATTATTTGCCTTCAGGTATAAAATATCAAACTCCAGAAGATAATGACCATGTTTATGTTTTGTTCCAATCATTAACTGGGTTTCTATCTCTTGGGGGTTCATATCCACAGCAACCCTACCAACAAATAATCTTAGAAGATGCTACTGGGAAAACAGCAAATATTGTTGTATGCAAACAGGGATTAATTACTTACAATGAGGATATAGGGATTTGCGGGGAGTTAGATTTTACCCCTCCTGAAATAGGAGAAATTATTGCCTCTAATACATCTTTTGGTTCTTATGTTAGTAGCCCTTTTAAGTTATCAACTACTATTCATGAACCTGAAGGAAAGCTTGCTTTTTGTGAATATACAGTTAATGGAAGTGATTGGCATGAAGCTACAATATCAGGTACTGGTCCTCAGTATACTTGTAGTAAACTTGGGATAGTAGCTGAAGATAGGGCAAATTTAACTTTAAATATGAGAGCTACTAGTGAAGGGGGGATAGGAATAGGTAGTCCTATAATAAAAACTGTTGATGCAAAAAGTCCGACTTGCTCTGATAATTGGGTAGATGAAGATTGGATTACCGCACCTTCAGTTAATGTGAGCATGGGTTGTAATGATGATGGGTCAGGAGTAGATTCTATAAAATATTGCGTGGATACAGGAAATACTTGTTCTCCATCTATAAGTTACACTAGTCCCGTTACAATTTCTTGTGAGCCTGGGAGTACCTGTGTTCAATATATTAGATATCAAAGTAAAGACAAAGTAGGCAATACTAGTCAAGCTTATTATAAAAGGATTAGGCAAGACAGACAGGCACCAATAGATGGTAATTTATCAGCAATTCCTGATATGGAAAAAGTATCTCTTTCTTGGGAAACCGCTTCAGATGGCCCTGGTTCAGGTTTAGCTTCTAGTGGTACTTATAAATTAGTATATTCTATGAGTGGAACCCCTTCTGCTAATTGTACTGATGGTACTCAAATTTACTTAGGGACAGAAAGATCGTATACTCATACAGATTTAGCAGATGAAACAACTTATTATTATCGTGTCTGTGCTTATGATAAAGTAGGAAATATATCTATTGGTAGCATTAATTCAGCAAAAACAAAACCAGACAAATTAGCCAATGGAGTTATTTGTACTTCAGCAGATCAATGTTTATCTGATTATTGCTATGTTGATAATGATGGAGATCGTTATGCTCCCTCCTCAGGAACTAAAAAATGTCAGCCTCTATCGCAGCTTGCAGGGGTAGATTGTGATGATAATAATAAAAATATTTATCCTGGGAAAGTGGTGTCAGTAAAAAGTTGCTCTAGTAATAATTATTATTATATAGATGGAGATAATTCTCCTACGGGCACAGATTATTGTAGATATCGTTATTATAGTAGTCAAAATAGGATTTGTTTAGCAGATGGCACCGTTTCCGATCCTCCTTGTAGTGATTATTGCACACAAACGAAAGCTACCTGTGGGCCTTGTACAGGTGTTCGGGTATGCAATAGCTCTAGTCAAAGTTGCGGTAATTACGGTGGCGGTACAAGATGTGGTGAGTATTGCGATGTGTGTCATGAAGGTAAGTGTTGTTACTTGAGATGGACTTATTATAAAACAATAAAGGCTAAAATTAAGTCGTGGGGACCTGTTGCGCCTTGCACATATGAATTTAGAGATGTGATAACAACTTACTTTCCAGGAAGTTGGCAGTCTTGTACAGGAGCTTACCCCACTAGTTACACAACAGGTTTGCTTTATGAGAATGCAGATTATGATCAATATAAGTGCACTATGTTTTGCCCATAATAAAATCAGGAAAAACTATTTTAATAATAAAACTATTTAACAACATGAATAAAAAATCAATATTTCTATCTATCACTGCTTCTTTAGTTATCCTTATCCTAGTTGAAGTTATTTTAATGATAACTTCTTATAGAGCATCTTTAATTGTAGAAAATCAACAACAGGAGCAAAATGATTTTACTGAAACCCAAGAATTTTTTGATATTTTAGGAGAGACTATATTACCAAAAAACCTAGAAGCAATAGATGGAGATATAATTGAAATAGAGGACAATCATCTAAAAATTGAAATGATAAAACCAATGGAAATAGATGAAAATTTAGAAGAGCTTAATCGTTTAGGACAATTTCCTGTAGAGAAAATAGGGAAACAAGTTTTAGCAGTAAAAATTTTAGGAACAACAGAAATATTTGTATTTAAAGATACAGGAAAAGAGGATTCAATTGAGCCTCTAAAAAAACAATTTATGCATTTTGAAGATCTTGCAGAGGGAGATCATGTATTTATTTCAGTAGAAAATTATATAGAAGACAAGGATGAATTTATAGCTAAATACATTCAAATTATCAGAAGAAACCAGGCGATGAATCCTGGGTCATAGTTTTTAGCAAATTTTTATAAAATACCTTTATGTTTTTTAGAAAAAAATACTTATCAAAAGGAGTTGCTGCATTAATCACAGTAATTTCCCTTGGTTCTCTTGTTTTTATTATTGGCTTATCAACTGCTACTTTAACTTTCTGGGGTATTCAAAATTTAGATACTAATCAAAAGAACCTAAAAGCTTACTATGCTGCTTTTTCAGGAATTCAAGATTCTTTAATTAAATTAGAAAGAAATAAAGACTTCTCTGAGGAATATTATTTAAGCATTAATGATGTCAATGACGTCAGGATTGTAGTTTTAAATACAGGAAATAGTGCTACAATCTATTCCGAAGCGGTTATAGGACAGGTGCATAAAGGAATAGAAGCTACAGTGGATATAGGGATTACG
The DNA here is from genome assembly GCA_028695015.1 of Minisyncoccota bacterium. Lineage (GTDB taxonomy): Bacteria > Patescibacteriota > Minisyncoccia > UBA6257 > UBA6257 > JAQTTC01. Next base: position 105,804 of record JAQVJR010000002.1, on the reverse strand, counting down.
GGATTAATAGTGCCTATAAAAATTAAAGAAATAGCAATAGCGACTTATGCAGGTCCTACAACCACTACAACCACTACAACCACTACAACCACTACAACCACTACAACCACTACAACCACAGTTCCTTCTACTACCATAACTACTACAACAACGACTACCACCACCACCACTACTACTACAACAACTACCACAACTAAGCCCACGACAACTACTACAAAGGCAACAACCACAACCACTAGAAAAAAAGCCAATGGGTCAACCTGCTCTTCAGGAAGTGAGTGTATTTCAGGCTATTGCTATGTAGATAATGATGGAGATCGCTATGCACCTTCTTCTGGAACAAAAAAATGCCAAGCCTCTTCTCAGTTATCAGGAACTGATTGTTGTGACTCAGATTCACGAGCAAGACCAGGTCAGACTAGCTATTACACAACTCCAAATAACTGTGGTTCTTGGGATTATGATTGTAATGGTAGTACAACAAAGTCTACTAATTGTGATAAATATTCTGCAGAAGAAGGGAATGCAAGGAGGTGCTATACTCTTGCCAGTTGCAGTAGTGGTTCTGAGACTTGGAGAGGAAGTTGTAGCTTAACTCTTCTTGCTGCAAAAGCTAATTGTGGAGAGTCTTTTAGTACCGACTCATGTACGTCAAAAAGTCCTTGTTATTATGAAAGCGGAGATGATTGTAAATCAGGAACTGCATATAAAAAGGCAACAGTAAGCAAGACATGTTCTTGCAAATAAAGCTTTAATATGAATTTACAGATTAAGAATTATAAAATGAAAGCTCAGTCCTTGATTGAGATTCTTATTGCAATTGGAGTCGGAGTTATTTTAGTAGGTGGCTCAGCAGTTTTGATTGGAGCTTCATTAAATAGTTATAATAGCACGAAGCAGCTTTTACAAGCAGATTTTTTAATGAGACAAGAAGCCGAAGCAATTCAATCTTTAGCCAGGAATAATTGGCATTTTATTTACGATTTAGAGAAACAAAGAGATTATTGGATAGACTTATCTGAAAATAACTGGGTGATTAATGCAGGGAAAGAAGAGGGCCACATTAACAACATTCCTTTTTTGAGATATTTTCAGGTTTATGATGTTTTTAGAGATGCTAATGGTGAGATAGTGGAAATAGGGGATGAGCATGATTTAAATACACAAAAAGTAATCATTTTTCTAAATTATGGCCATGATTATATTGACTCAACTTCTCTTTCTTTTTATCTAGTGCGCTCTTTTAATAATCAGACTTTTCATCAATTTGATTGGTCTGAAGGAGATGGGCAAAAAGGCCCTATTCCTAATCCTGGTAATCGATTTGATTCTGCTATAAACATAGATTTTAATACAAGTGGTCAAATTACAATGGCTACAACTACTTCTAATGCTGAATTAATTTCTTCTGTCTTAGATACAGGAATAGATAGTGGCGCTGGTTATAATTCTTTTCTATGGTTAGGTGCTTTTAATTCAGGAGGTGATGTAAAATTTCAAATTGCTTTTTCAAATTCTCCCTCAGGTCCTTGGCAATATTATGGACCAAGCTCTACAGAAGACTGGTATCAGCCAAATCCAAACATTAGTTACGCTTTTCCAGTAACTAATTCAGCTAGTCCTCAAAATAATCGCTATATACGCTATAAAATTTATCTTTCTACTATTGGAGTTTCTCCAAAAGTAGAAGACATAATAATAAACTGGAGTCCGTAGTTTGTAGCTATATTGGTAGTTATTAAAGTTTTAAAATTATATAATTTAAATATGTTTATTTATAAAAAGAAAAACCTTGATAGAAATAAGGGTTTTACCTTAATGGAACTTCTTATTTATTCTGGTATTTTGGTTATCAGTGCGGGACTGATTACTGGTATTGTCTATACAGTTAATCGTTCGAATCAGAAAGTGCGAGTTGAAGAAGAGCTAAGTAATCAAGCAATGATATTAGAAGAAGTTTTGCGCCAGAAGATACAAGCAGCAAAAAGGATTAAATCAATTAGTGGTTCTTTTCTAAAACTAGAAATGGATGAAGGGGAAAAAACCCCTACGGAATTTAGTTTAATTGATGAAACTATTTTTTTGCAAGAAGGAAAAGGAAGCTCGGTAGGATTAAATAATAAAGCAAAAGTGAAAGTAGCTTCTTTAATGTTTTCTCCTACTGGTCCAGAAACAACTAATGTTTCAAATATTCATCACTACGCTTGGTCAGGAAATGTAGGTTGGATAGATTTTACTTACCCTGGTGGGAATGTTCAAGTGCCAACAAAAACAGGAGAATTAAAAGGAGCCGCATATATTCTATCTGATAAGTCCTGGATTGCTCTTAATTGTCTAACTACTAATTCTTGTGCAAGTGTGGATTATAAAGTTTCATTAGATGAAGATGGAAAATTAAAAGGATGGGGGTGGTCTGAAAATTATGGTTGGGTTTCTTTTTCTTGTGTCACAGGTGGTGCAAATTCAGGAAATATTTGCAATGCAACGAATTATGGAGTGGCTGTAGATCCAGAAACAGGGGAATTTGATGGTTATGCTTGGTCTGAGTATATAGGGTGGATTAGTTTTAATTGTAAAACAGGTTGTGAAATACCTAATAAAGATGGTTGTGTTGGGTACAGCATTTGTTCGGTTTCAGATTATAAAGTTCAGGATTTAAGAATGTCGACTTCAGCTATTAAAATAGAATTAAATCTTGAATATAATTCTTCAAAACCAGAATTAAATATTTCACGTTTATATACTTTTGTGTTTAGTTTAGGCTCATCTTCTTTAGTTTTTGTTCCTGTCACTACAACAACCACTACCACTATTGCCACTACCACTACCACTATTACTACGACAACTACTTTACCTCCTTGGGCTTGTGGGAATAGCATTACTTTCACATACAGAGGATCTTCTGAAATCTATGGTACGGTTTTGAGTAAAAATAAGTGCTGGATGGATAGAAATTTAGGAGCTTCAAGAATAGCTGGCTCATCTAATGATGTTTCTGCTTATGGGGATCTTTTTCAGTGGGGAAGAGGAGCTGATGGTCATCAAATAAGGACAAGCGGAATGACAGCAATACTTTCTAGTTCTGATAATCCAGGTCATAGTAATTTTATAACCCCAGCTGCGTCTCCCTATGATTGGCGAAGTCCTCAAAATCCCAACCTCTGGCAAGGAGTAAATGGTATTAATAATCCTTGTCCTGAAGGGTGGCGAGTGCCAACATCAAATGAATGGGATAATGAATTAGATTCATGGGGAACAAAGAATTCAGTTGGCGCCTTTGGAAGTTCATTAAAATTACCCGTAACATATTATCGTCATCGCAAAGATGGTGCAATATTTGAAGGTGAAGGTATAGTTGGGCGATACTGGACAACAACACTGGCAGGAGGATTTGCGCAAATGCTAGCATTTGATTCTACCAGCGCTATAATAAAAACTAATGATACAAATGGACACGGAATGGCAATTCGTTGTATACTAGATGAATAATGGCATGTAAAATATAAAGAAATAATAGATAATAATGAATGTTGAGAAGTTTTGAATTTGATTTTTAAATAGAATTAAATAAGTATCAATATTCTTTTTCCATATATAAAATGCTTAATTAATTATTCTCAATTTAAATTACATGATGTATTTATGTTGGCAATTTAATTTATGCTATACTGGAATCAAATATTAAAGTTTAGATAATTTATATAATACCATGAACAAAGATAAACCTTTTAAAATAGTCTTAACAATTGCTATAATTTTATTAATAATTTTAATTTATTTTTCATATACAGATAAAATAAAAGTTATCAAAAATTCTTATTACGTAGTGTATTTTAAAACAGGCGATATGTATTTTGAAACTATATTTCGTTTTCCAAAATTTATTTTGCCTGTGGTTTGGCTTTTGTAAGGAAGCACAAGTGAGCTAGGTGTGATTATAATTTATACAAACTCCAAGATACAATATTTGACCCTATAGATAAAATAGAAATAAATAGAGACAATATAATTTAGATTTCAAAATTAAGATATGATGGTAAAGTTGTGGGTACTATCAGTAGAATTAAGAAGTGATCTCTGTGGCATGTCACAAGAGATACATTTGATTTAAGAAAATAAATTACTTATAGCAGGAGAATAAAAAAGTATATAGTTAATAGATTTTTAAAATCACAGCTTGAAATTTAAAAAATTTATCAATACTTAAAATCATGAAAACAAAATATCTTATCTATTCAACAATCTTAGCTTGGAGTTTAGTAATATTTTTAACAGGAAATTATGTTATTTCCTGGACATATCCAACACAAGATCCACCGAGTGGAAATATTGTACCTAGTTTTAGTCAATGGATTACTTCTGGTTCAGATATTTATTATAATGACGGAAATGTGGGTATTGGCATTACTTCTCCAAAAACAAAATTAGAAGTGGCTGGAGCTATAAAGATAGGTAGTGAAACAACTTGTGGCAATGACACAGAAGGTGCTATTCGTTATGTTTCGAGTGGACAGGAAAAAAAATTAGAAATATGCAATGGGCAAATATGGAATTTGATAATTGAAATTTTTATTCCTACTGTAAGCATTAAAGCCAATGATTCAAATGGCCCAATTTCTGTTCCGTATAACTCAGTAGCTACATTGTCTTGGGTTTCTGAAAACGCTACTTCTTGTGAAGCATCTGGCAATTGGTCAGGTACAAAAGATATTTCTGGTAGTGAATTAACAGATTACTTAATTAGTGCAAAAACCTATACAATTACTTGTGCTGGATCAGGAGGAGAAACAAGTGACTCGGTAACAGTAAATGTTGGGGCATTTTTGTGTGGCGAAAGCGCAGTTACTTTCACATACAAAGGATCTTCTGTAACCTATGGCACAGTAGAAAGTCAAGGCAAATGCTGGATGGATAGAAACTTAGGAGCTTCTAGAGTAGCTATTTCATCTACTGATACAAATGCCTATGGAGATTTATTTCAATGGGGAAGATTAGATGATGGACATCAATCAAGAACTAGTGGGACAACTTCTACTCGTTCAAGCTCTGATACTCCTGGGCATAGTAATTTCATTCTGCATAGTTCTAGCCCCAACGACTGGAGAAACCCTCAAAATAATAATCTCTGGCAAGGGGTTGATGGAATAAATAACCCTTGTCCCCCAGGATGGCGTATTCCAACTGCAGTAGAATGGCAAACTGAATTAAATTCTTGGGTAAGTAAAAATAACAATGGAGCATATGCAAGTCCTCTTAAATTGACAATGGGCGGCTACCGGGATTACAGCACGGGAGGGGTTAGCGCTGCTGGGAGCCGCGGACGTTATCGGAGCTCTACTATTAGCGGTACTAGTGCTGAGCACTTGGGCTTCGACAGTAGTAGTGCTAGTATGAATGCTTTTGGTCGTGCGTACGGCCAATCGGTTCGCTGCATCAAGAACTAACAAAAAAAATTTGATTGGGTTTAGTTGTTTATTAAAATTCTATAATTACTTATTTACACTTTCCGATATACAGAATAAGCTATAATTTGGTTCTTAAAATATTCCGATAAAAGAATTTAATTGTGAATACAAACATATTTTAGGAAAGAGCGTGATAAAAGAAATAATTAAAATGATAACTTGCACTAATTGAGTTAACAGCAATTTAATAAAAAACCACACCTAGGAGAGGTTCGGGAAAAAATAGAAGCAACTATGTTTTTTATATTGGCTAGGGATTTTAAATTTAAATAAGTAGGATTGCGTAGGTTTATTGGTGCAAATAAACAAATAGAAAAAGCTTTTAAGTAGTTATCAGCTTGGCAAAGGTCGCAAAAATAACATTAAAACTAGAATCAACCGAGAAAATTTCTAGTTAAGTGTATTTTTATGTCAATGTAATGATATTCTTATAAATTTTATAAGATATTTTCGTGAAAATGATTTTTTGTTATCTATCTTGAGAGAGCAAGAGAAACTAAGCGGTTATTTAAAATTTCTAGAGGCGGCAACTAGCATTACAGCAATAGATCGCTTAACAATATTGGGAGCATAAAAACTATTGGAGCGTTGCTGTTATTACTACAAATACTCAGGACTCGAATTTCAATAGCAGTAATGTTAACATAAATACCAATAATCATGCGAACGGCAACTTAGTTCACTGTCTTAAGGACTAACTTTTTTATGAAACCTTTTGATAAATAATTTCTTTATGACCTGTTTCGGGTTTATTTTGGCACACGAAAGACTTAGGAAGGATTGTTTAAAAACAAAAGTTTGTTTTTTGCTGAAAATAACAAAAGCTTCTTAATAAGAAACCTTACTTAATGATTATTTGGCAATGTTTATTTAAATGATTTTGGCATATTTGTTAAAAACTGTCTTGGAATTAAGCATTATGGTCGCTATGTGGATGGTATGCATCAAGGCAAGAAATATTTTAAAGACATCAAATTAGTTTTTAGGCAATATTTACAAAACGATCTCTTTTTAGAGCTTCATCCGAACAAAATCTATCTCCAGTATTATTCTAAGGGCGTAAGTTTTCTTGGTATGGCAATAAAGCTTTATTATGTTTATATCAGAAACCGAATCAAGAAAAATTTTATCAGGTGATTCATTCTTGGGACTCTTTTATAATCAAAAGACAATTTAGGCTTGGTAAAGAAGAAATGAGACAATTTCTTTCCAGTGTTAATTTTTGTTTGGGCATAATAAAACATTGTAATACGTATAAACTGAGAAAAAATATATTAAATGAAAATTTTTTAACACAATCTTCCCATAATTACTTTAATACATCATCTGATGGCAATAAGATTCTTTTAAGAGCTAGGGATTAGAAATTCTCATTTGTTTTAGAAAAACCAAAATGATATAATGAAAAATATGAAACATAAGTTTTCTTCAAAAGATTGGCATAAATTATTAGTTCCTGAATTTACAGTTAATGCTATTAGCATTGAAGATAGAGTGGTAAGAGTTTTTTGTTTTGATAAAAAAATTGAAAGAATTGCTAGGTGGGGAAAATATGCTTTACCTAAGGGGATAATAGAAGAAGGGATTTTAAAAAAGCCAGAATATTTAAAGTCTTTTTTTAATTCTCTGTATAAGAAACTTTGGCCAAAAGAAAAAACAATTTGGACTATTTTAACTTTGCCTTCTGCTAATTTCTTTATTCATATCTTTAATCTACCAGATTTAGAAGAAGAAAGATTTAATGAAGCCATAGTTTTTAATACTCAAATGGTGGCTCCTCTTTCTTTAGAAGAATCTTATTTTGATTGGGAAGATTGGGGTGTAGCAAATAGAAATGGAGAAAAAGAGGTTTTTGTGGCTTTGGGAGTTAAAAAACAAATTGATCCATATTTGGAAATTTTAAAAGAATCTGGATTTAATGTGGTGGCTGTAGAGCCATTGGCAGTTTCTTTGGCTCGTTTTAACAATAAGTTTATAGAAAAAGAAGAACCGGTCCTAATAATTGATTTAAGGCCTGAAGGTATTGAGTTTGTGATTGCTGAAGGTGAAAAAACAATTTATTTTGATTTTGATTCTTGGGAAGAGATTTTTGGCAAAGACATTCCAAAACAAATTACCTTTGACATATTAAAAAAACATATTTCTTGTGAAATACCTGTTTTGTTGAATTTTTATTCTTTAAAAAGAAAGAAAGTTCTTCAGAAATTTGTATTTTTCAGTTTTAATAATCAATTAGCCAATGTTTTGAAAAGATGGATTCAAGTTCAGTATCAATTAGTACCTGGGGAGACAAAGCTGCCTTCTCATCTCAAACAAATAAGTGGTGACTGGTTTGGAGTTCTAGGTGCAGCTCTAAGAGGACTTATTCCGCGAAATAAGGATACAATTGTTAGTTTGGCTCCTGTGGGTACTGAACAAAGCTACGAACAACACCAACTCTTAAGATTAGTTTCTTTATGGAGCAAGGCAATAATTGCAGTTCTAATTGCTTTGGTGCTATCCTTAGGGTTAATTAGTAATTTTTTCTTTTTAGATATTGAGAATCAATATCAATTAGCAATTGCCAAGCCTTTAGAACAAAAGACAGTCGATAAAGAGGCTAATTTAACAGAAGCGGCTAATGAATTTAATAAATTAGTAGCTCAGGTCTCTAATATTGAAAAATATCAAAAAGACTGGAAGAATGTCCTAGAAGCAATTTTTGATAATGCCAATCAATCTTCAGTGCATATAAAAAGGGTGTTTATCAGTTCAGAACCAGCTAACAATATCACTATTCAAGGCAATTCTTCAATTAAAGAATCAATTATTTCTTTTAAAGATTCTTTAGGATTAACTGGTTTGTTTGCTGATATTTCTTTACCTCTTTCTGGTTTAGTAGAGACTACCGAAGGAGTTACTTTTAATTTAAGTCTTGCATTATGAAATTAAAGATTAATTTATGAGATTAACATTTTATGGTGGTATTGAGGAAATTGGCGGTAATAAAATTCTTTTAGAAGATAAAAATACCGCTATTTTTTTAGATTTTGGCAAAAGTTATCATGAAGCTTCAAAATATTTTGAGGAATTTTTAAATCCCAGAGTGGTTCATGGGTTAAAAGATTATCTAGCTTTGGGATTATTACCTAAAAAACAAGGGATTTATCGTGAAGATTTAATTCATATCTTACAAAAACAAGGAGAAAAAGAGATAAAGTTTTTTAAAAAACCAGCTATTGATGGTTCTCTTTTATCACATGGGCATTTAGATCATGCTGGGTATTTGTCTTTTCTAAATCCTCAAATTCCAGTTTATGCCTCCAAAGAAACAATGGCAGTTTTAAAAGCTTTTTCCATTTCCCGACCTAAGAATTTAGAAAATGAGATTTTAGAGATATCTTTAAGAGATGTAGAAGATCCGAGAAAAAGAAAAAAAAGAAAAAGAAAGTTTAAGGTTGTAAATAATTTAGAATCTTTTTTTATTAAAAATTTAGAAATTATTCCTCTTGAAATAGACCATTCTTTGCCCGGATCTAATATGTTTTTAATTAAAACATCTATTGGCAATGTCTTATATTCTGGGGATTTTCGTTTATCTGAATTAACATTAAAAGAAAAAGAAAAGATTTATTCTTTTCTTAAAAAATCTAAAATTAAGATTTTTCTTTGTGAAGGCACTAGAGTAAAAGAACAATCAGTTTTAAATGAGCAGGCAGTATATAAAAAAGCTTTGCAAAATGTTTTTCAAACCAAAGAATTAGTAGTGGCAGATTATTCTATTGGCGATGTTGTTCGTTTTAAAACCTTATTAAAAATAGCTAAGAAAACCAATCGTTTGATTGCCTTGCCTTATAACTATTTTAATTATCTTAATGTTTTAAACCAAGAAGGGGTATTAAAAAATAAGGGAATTAAGCAAAAAGATTTTCAGAATATTGTTCTTTATGCTAAAAAGAAAATCACTTTTAAAAAATGGGAAAAGGATTTATTAAAAAATCATAAGATTTGTACTGCTGAAGATATTAGGAAAAATAAAAGTCGTTATATTTTAGTTTTAAATTTCTATCAGGTGCAAGAATTAATAGATATTAAGCCAGATAGAAACAGTTATTATCTCAGAGCGATCACAGAACCTCATAGTGAAGAAATGGAAATTTCAGAAGAAAGATTTATTAATTGGATTGAACATTTTAAAATGCAAGGATTAAAAAAAGATGAAGAAAATCCTTTTAAAAAAGTTTTTGAAAGAGCTCATATCTCCGGTCATATTGGTGGTAAAGAATTATCAGAATTTATTAATGCTATAGAACCAGAAATGGTTATTCCTATTCATACTGAATTTCCTGAAGAATTTGAGAAAATGCATAAAAGAGTCAAGATTGTAGAAAAGAATATCTCCATAGATTTTTAGGTCATTTTAGCGTATACTATCTTTAGATTTAATTATTATTTAAATGGTGTTTGATATATTAATTAAAAATGGACAGGTATTTGATGGAAGTGGTATTTCTGGCTTAAATATTGATATTGGTGTTAATCAAGGCAAGATAGCCAAATTGGGAAATTTGAAAAATCATACAGGTAAGATAGAGATAAATGCTGAGAATAGATTTGTTTGTCCAGGATTTATTGATATTAATAATAACGCAGATCATTATTTAGATGTTTTTTTTCAGCCTGGAGCAGAGAATATGATTCGTCAGGGAGTGACAACAATAGTTTGCGGAAATAGCGGCGCTTCTTTAGCTCCATTAATTACTGGTTCTTTAGATTTTTTAAAAAGATGGGCTGATGCTAACCGTCTCAATATTAATTGGCATCAGGTAAAAGACCTTTTAAGCTTTTTAGATATTAAGAAATTAGGAGTGAATTTTGCCACTTTAATAGGTTGGGGGAGTTTGAGAAATCAATTTACAAAAGGAGAATTTAGGAATTTAACCAAAGAAGAATTAGAAAAACTTAAATTATTAGTTAGCCAGAGTTTAAATGAAGGCGCCTTAGGGGTTTCTTTTGGATTAGGCTATGCTTCTGAAAGCATGGTAGGGATTAAGGAAATCCTAGAAATAGCCAAGATAGTTAAGGAAAATAACAAATATTTATCTTTTCATTTGCGCAATGAAGCTGATGGGTTTTTAGCTAGTGTTAGGGAAATAATAGAAATTGCAGAAAAATCTAAATCATCAATACAAATTTCACATTTTAAAGCTGAAGGTGAGCCTAATTTTTCAGATTTTGATCAGGCTTTAAAAATGATTAAAAAATTCAATGATTCTTTGAAAAAATCTTCTGATAATCAGGAAATGATTAATTTTGATGTTTTTCCTTATAGCATTAATGCCCAGTCTCTTTATTTGATTTTACCTGATTGGGCAGCAGTTGGAGGTCGGGAAGTGCTTTTGAAGAATATTCGTGATGAAATTGTAAAAGCTAAATTAATTGAAGACATTAAAAGGAAAAAATACCTTTATAAAAAATTAAGAATAGCTGATTGTGGTCAATCTTGGTGGTTTGTTGGCAAAACCTTAGAAGAAATTGCTAAGAGTTTTAACTTAAGCCTGGAAGAATCTATTTTTAAGATTATAGAATTAAGTGAAGATAAAGTTATTGTTTTTACAGAAGATTTATCAGAAGATAATGTAATCAAGGCAATAAAAAGTCCTTATTCATTTATTGGTACTAATAGTGGGTTTAGTAATGATGAGGGTGGCAGAAAAGGTTCTTGGATTCATCCCAGAGCTTTTGGTAGTTTTCCTAAATTTCTAGAAGATTATACAAAAGAACAAAAACTCATGTCTTGGGAAGAAGCAATACATAAAATTACAGGAAAAGTTGCTCAGAAAACAGGTTTAAAAACAAAAGGCTTGATAAAAAAAGATTATGATGCTGATATTGTTGTTTTTAATCCTGAAAAAATTAAAGATACATCCACCTCTAAGAATCCTTTTCAATATCCAGAAGGTATAGAAACAGTAATTATTAATGGAGGCTTAGCTTATTACAAAGGGGTTTTATCAGAAGAAAAATACGGGCAAACAATTAAAAATTAATTATGGAATCTTTTATTGTTCAAGGAGGTAAACCTTTAAAAGGAGAAATAGAAGTCAGGGGGGCTAAAAATGCCGCCATGCCTATTTTAGCAGCTACTCTTTTAACAAAAGAGCCTTCAATTATTGATAATCTTCCTTTGATAGAAGATGTTCGTCGGTTTTTAGAAATTATTGAAAGTTTAGGTTGTAAAGTAGAATGGTTGGGAAAAAGAAAAGTGAAAATCACTCCTCAGAATTTGAATCTTAAAAATCTTAATCAATCTTTGGTTAAGAAATTAAGAGCCTCAGTTCTTCTCATTGCTCCTTTGCTACATCGCTTTAAGAAATTCAAATTAGCTCAGCCAGGAGGTTGCTTGATTGGAGTGCGTTCAATTGACTCTCATTTAGATGCTATTCTTCAATTAGGAGTTAAGGTTAGAAAAACTCCAACCTATTTCTATTACAATGGAAGTAATATTTATTCAGATGAAATTATTTTAAATGAATTTAGCGTTACCGCTACAGAAAATATATTAATGTTAGCTTCTTTAATTCCTGGAAAAACAAGATTGAAAATAGGAGCCTTAGAGCCTCATGTTGAAGATTTAGTTGTTTTTTTAAAAAAAATGGGAGCAAAAATCAAAGTTATTTCCCCTCATATTTATGAAATTACTGGGAAAAAGAAACTTTCTGGAGCTTCACATAAAGTTATTCCTGATCCCATAGAGGCAGGGACTTTTATGATCTTGGCTGCTGTTTTAAGAGGCAAGATTTTAATTAAAAATATTAGACTTGATCATTTGGATTTAGTGATCAAGAAATTAAAAGAAATAGGGGTGAGAATGAATATTCATTCTCAATCTAATAAAGCACAATCCAATGTTTTAATTTTGCCTTCATATAATCTCAAAGGTTTTAAAATTCAAACTCAGCCTTATCCAGGCATTCCAACAGATCTTCAATCTCCTTTTGGGATATTAGCCACTCAAGCTAATGGGACTAGTATTATCTTTGACACAATGTTTGATGGTAGGTTAAAGTATATTGATGAGTTGATAAAGATGGGTGCAAATGCTATTATAGCAGACCCGCACCGGGCTTTAATAACTGGACCTACTCCTTTGTACGCGCAAAATGTAAATTCTTTGGATATTAGATCAGGAATCAGTTTATTAATTGCCGCATTATTAGCAAAAGGAAAAACTGTAATTAAAGAAGCTTATCAAATAGATAGAGGCTATGAGGCAATAGATGAAAGATTAATTAAATTAGGCGCAGATATTAAAAGAAAAGTTTAAATTTAAAATTATTGTATATGTTAGTTCGTAAAATAGGGATAGACTTAGGCACAGCCAATACATTAGTTTTTGTTCCTCATAAGGGGATTTTAATTAATGAGCCTTCAGTGGTCGCTGTAGCTATAAATGATAATAAAATATTAGCTATTGGTGCTGAAGCTAGAGAGATGTTAGGTCGAACACCTGATGTGATTAAAACTTACAAGCCTTTAAAAGATGGAGTGATTGCAGATTATCGAGTAACTGCAGCCATGTTAAAATATTTTATCAATAAGGTTATTGGTCCTTGGAAATTATTCAAACCAGAATTAATTATCTCTGTTCCTGTGGGTATTACTTCTACAGAAAGAAGAGCGGTAGTTGGTGCGGCTAGAGAAGCTGGGGCTAAAGAAGCTTATGTAGCTAGGGAACCTATTTTAGCTGCTCTTGGTGCTGGCATCCCTATAAATTCAGCAGGAGGCAATATGTTAGTTAATATTGGTGGCGGCACAACAGAAGTGGCTGTTATTTCCTTAGGAGGCATAGTTTCTTGGGCTTCAGTTAGAGTGGCGGGTAATAAAATGGATGCAGCTATTGCTGATTATGTTAAGAGAAAATACAACCTAGCTATTGGTGAAAGAACTTCAGAAGAAGTTAAGATTAAAGTTGGTTCAGCCATGTCTAGTAAAAACAAAGCAGAAATGGAAATTAGGGGATTGGATTTAACAGAAGGATTGCCTAAAAACATTGTCTTGAATTCAAATGAAATAGCTGAGGCTATTAATAGTCCTTTAAAAGATATTATTCAAGCTATTAAGACTGTGCTTTCAGAAACTCCTCCAGAATTAGCTGCTGATGTTATGGAAAGAGGAATGATTATCAGCGGTGGTGGAGCGCTTTTAAACAATATCAATGATTTGGTAACCAAGATGACAGGTGTGCCTAGCTATATTGCTGATGAACCTCTTTATTGTGTAGCCAAAGGCACTGGAGTGATTCTAGATAATTTAGAACTTTACAAAAAAAGCATTACAACTTATAGGTAATTATTGTTTAAAATGTTTTTCTTTAAAAATGAGAGCGCTACAGATTTTTTAGAAAAGATGTTCAGGCCTCAAAAAAGATTAATCCAAAACCTTCTTTTTTGGGGAGAAGAATCAGTGGGTAAAATGACCACAGCAAGAGCTTTTAGTAATGCCTTGCTATGTGGCAATAATGACAAATGGGAACTATGTCATCAATGTCCGAATTGTCAGATGTTAGATCAAGGTTATCATCCTGATTTGATGATCATAGAGCCATTATTAGATAAAGATGACAAGGAAGGAAAATCCATAAAGATAGAGCAGGCTAGAGAAGGAATAAAGTTTTTAACTTTTCATCCTCAGATAGCTGATTTAAAGATCTTAATTATTAATCAGGCTGAATTATTAACTAGAGATGCTCAAGATGCTCTTTTAAAAACTTTAGAAGAATCTCGAAAGAATAATTTAATTATCTTAGTAACTAAAGCACCTAAAAAACTTACAACGACTATTCATTCCCGACTTCTTTCTTTAAGATTTAAAAGAGCTAGTAGTAAGTCCTTAATAGATTTTTTACAAAAAGAACATGGATTGTCTTTAAAAGAATCTCAAATGATAGCTGAAAGAGCAGAAGGAAAGATAGGCTTGGCTATTAAACTAATGGATAAAGATTATACAAAGTCTTTAGAAGAAAAAAGAAAAGACCTAGTAAAAGTTTTGACACAAGATTTTAATCAAAGATCTGTGTATTTCCAAAAATTAACTAAAGATAATAAAGAACTAAACGCCACTCTAGAAGAATGGTTAAGAATGTTAAGATCTAATAGAGAATCTGGAAAATTAAACCTTACTCCTGTAAAGAAAACTAAATTAACCAATGATATTTTAAAAGCCATTTATTTATTAAACGATTCTAATATTAATACACAATTATTAATGGAAAATATATTCCTTCAATTAAAATAAATAAGTTTTTATATGCTAATTAATAATTTCAAAGAACAAGCAAATACCTTAATAACTGATTTTCAAAAAGAAATTCTGACTTTTCGCACCTCACGACCAACAACTGCTTTAGTAGAAGATATTAATGTGGAAAGCTATGGAGCCTTAACACCCTTAAAGCATTTAGCTGGGATTTCTATTAAACTTCCTAATGTTATTATTATTGAGATTTGGGATGATAATTTGATAATGCCAATTAAAAAAGCTTTAGAAACTTCTAGTTTAGGTATTATGCCTTCTGTTGAAGGTAAGCAAATGAAATTATTCTTGCCTTTGTTAAGTAAAGAAAGAAAAGAAGAATTAATCAGATTAATGGGATTTAAAAAAGAAGAATACAGAGTTAAATTAAGGGAATTAAGAGAAAAAACAATAGAAGAAATAGAACAAAAACATAAGGAAAAAGAGGTTTCAGAAGATGAAAGATTTCGTTTAAAAGAAGAGATTCAAAAAGTAGTTGAAGAAACTAATAAATCATTAGATAGTAAGGAAAAACAAAAAACACAAGAAATTTTAGAATCATAATCTATGTTAGCTTTTATCATCAGTTTACTTAGCTTAGGTATTATCATATTCTTTCATGAATTAGGTCATTTTTTAATGGCAAGAAAGAATAATGTTGGCGTAGAGGAATTTGGCCTAGGATATCCACCTAAGGTTTTTAGTTTTAAGAAAAATAATGTGACTTATTCTTTAAATGCTATTCCTTTTGGTGGTTTTACTAAAATAAAAGAATATGGCACAGAAGATAGTTTTGCTGCTCAATCTATAGGTAAAAGAGCATCAATTTTAATTGCTGGAGTTATCGCTAATCTTATAATTGCTTTTTTGATTTTTATGATTTTATTTAATGTGGGCATGCCTATCTTTGCTCTGCCTGAATCTTATCAAGACAAGGCAGTTTCTTATGTGGCAATTAAAGAAGTAGTAAAAGATTCGCCAGCTTTTAAAGCTGGCTTGGAAAAAGGGGATATTATCAAAACTATCAAGTATTTGAATGAAAGTTTTGTGGTTAATAATGTTCAAGATGTTCAAGATAAAACAGCTGAGCTTGAAGGGAAAAAAGTTCAATTAGTTATTGAAAGAAAAGACAGTCAGGTTGAATTAGAAGTTGCTTTAAGAGAAAGTGCTGAAGCTGAAAAGGGTTATCTGGGTGTTATCTTAGCAGAAGAAGGATATTTAAAATATTCTTTCTTAGAATCTATAAAAGAAACAATAATATTCTTAGGGGTTTTATTTCAAGAGATATTTAAAGGACTGGGCAGAATCTTTGTCAGTCTTTTTAAACATGGTAAGCTAGAAGAACTAACTGGGCCTGTAGGCATTGTTGCCATAACCACCCAAGGATTTAAATGGGGGTGGAATTATGGATTTTACATTTTAGGTTTAATATCTTTTGGATTTGCAGTTTTTAATTTATTACCAATCCCAGCTGTTGATGGAGGCAGAATTCTTTTTTTGATTATTGAAAAGATAAGAAAACGTCCAATTACTCAAAAAACAGAGTTATTAATTAATAATGTTTTTTTTATCTTATTGGTTGTCTTACTTTTTGTTATTACAATCAAAGATATTAATTTATTTATCTTAAAGAATTAATTTATGAAAGCAACTCAATTTTATTTTAAAACTAGAAAAGAAATATCCAAAGATGAAGTGGCAATAAGCGCTGTTCTTTTAACCAAGGCAAATTTTATTGAAAAACTAACTAGCGGGGTGTATAATTTTTTGCCTTTAGGTTTAAGGGTAATAAAGAAAATAGAACAAATTGTCAGAGAAGAAATGGAAGCCATTGGCGGACAGGAGATTTTAATGGCTCTTTTAAATCCTCGCAGCAATTGGGAACAAACTGGACGTTGGGATTCTTTTAAGGCTTTATTCAAACTTCGTTCAAAATATGGCAGTTGGTTTGCTTTAGCGCCCACTCATGAAGAGATTATCACGCCCATGGTGAAAAATTACATCTATTCTTATAAAGATTTGCCTTTGTATCTCTTTCATATATCAGATAAGTTTCGTGATGAACCTCGCTCTAAATCAGGAATCTTAAGAGGCAAAGAATTTATTATGAAAGATTTGTATAGTTTTCATCAAGATGAAAAAGATTTAGAAAATTATTATGAAAAAGTTAAAAAAGCTTATCAAAAGATTTACAAAAGATGTGGTTTAAAAGCTTATGTGGTTGAAGCATCAGGAGGTACTTTTTCTCGTTTTTCACATGAATTTCAAGTATTAACCCCTGCTGGAGAAGATATTTTCTATCATTGTTCTCATTGTGGTATGAATCGGAACAAGGAAATTATGGAAAATACAAAGAAATGCCCTGAATGTGGTCATAAGATAGAAGAATTAAAAGGTTCTGAAGTTGGTAATATATTTAAACTTAAAGATAAATATTCACAAGCATTTGATTTAAATTACAGAGATGAAAAAGGAGAGATTAAGCCAGTGATGATGGGTTGTTATGGTATTGGTATTAGTCGTTTATTAGGCGTGATTGTAGAGGCAAATTATGATGCTAAGGGCATTATTTGGCCTAAAGAAACAGCACCTTTTCAATATCATTTAATTGGTTTGTTTAAAGGAATTAAAAAAGAAGATAAGGAAATTAAAAAACAAACAGATTTGGTATATAAACAATTAATTAAAAAAGGCCTAGAAGTTTTTTATGATGATCGGGAAAGTGTTTCCAGTGGTGAAAAATTAGTAGATGCGGATTTGTTAGGCTTGCCCCAAAGAATTATCATTAGTGAAAAAACATTGAAAAACCGTTCTTTTGAATTAAAAGAAAGAAAAAGCAATCGGATAAAGATTGTAAAATTAAAAGATATTAGTAAAATAATTTAGAAAAAATAAAGAATTAAAATTATGCCAAAAAACTTAAAAGAAAACTTGTTTAGGAATATTGGGGTTGACCTTGGAACGACCAAGACTTTGGTTTATGTAAAAGGCAAAGGCATTATTGTTAATGAACCAACAGTAGTGGCTACAAATAACAAAACTGGTCAAATTCTAGCTATTGGGCGAGAAGCTGAAGAAATGTTAGGTAAAACACCAACTCATATTAGTGCTGTTAAGCCATTGAATAATGGAGTCATTTCAGATTTTGAGGTAACAGAAAAAATGCTTCATTATTTCTTACAAAAAGCTAAAACCAAGGGAATTTTAAGTCAAGTTTTTGATTGGCCCAGATTAGTTATTGGGGTTTTGACCGGAGGCACTGAAGTAGAAAAAAGAGCTGTAGAAGATGTGGCCCATAGCGCTGGAGCTAAAGAAGTTTATCTGGTAGAAGAGCCAATCGCAGTGGCCCTAGGGGCTCAATTAAACATTAAGGAATCTAAAGGTATGTTAATAGCTGATATTGGCGGTGGCAGTACAGAAGTGGCTGTGCTTTCTTTAGGTGGAGTAGTAGTTTCTAAAAGTTTGCGTGTTGCCGGAGATAGAATCGATGAGGATATTATTTATTATTTCCGTGATAAGTTTAAATTATCCATTGGAGAGAAAACCGCAGAGAAAATAAAGATTTTTATTGGCTCAGCTGTTGATTTAGGTACGAAATTAGAAATGAATGTTAAAGGTCGGGATTTGGTTAGGGGATTACCTAAGGAAATTAGTATCAAGGAAGATGATATTCGTGAAGCAATTAGTCCGACTTTAGATAAAATAGTTGATGCGATTAAAGATACAATTGAATTAACTCCGCCAGAACTTATTGGTGATATTATGGAAACAGGAGTAATATTATCTGGTGGCACAAGCTTATTAAGAGGCTTTGATAAATTATTAGAAAAGGAAATTGATTTACCAGTAAAACTTATTGATGATCCAATTACCTCAGTAATTAGGGGCATTGGCATTATCTTAGAAGATATACAAGATTATAAAGATATCCTAATTAATATTATTAGAGAAAACCCACCTCTTTAACAATGAAAATTAAAAAAACAAATAACTTACGTTTTTTAATTTTACTAGTGATATTAATAGTCACTAGTATTTTGTTAATTAAATTTTATACTATTTCAGGTAGTTTTTTAAAACCAAAAATGGTTTTTGCCCTAAGTGTTGGAAAGTCTACTGGAAATTATTTAAGTCTTTTAAGAAATTGGTTTGATGATTTATTACATTTTAATGATTTAAGGCAAAAAATTAGAGATATTCAAATAGAAAATATTACCTTGATTAATAAACTGCAGGATTTTAAAAAATTGCAACAGGAAAATCTTTTATTAAAAGAATCTTTGCAGATTAAAAATGAAACTGGTTGGTCTTTAGAAATGGCAGAAATAGTTTTAAAAGATTCCTCTGGTTTAACCGGGTCTTTTTGGATTAATAAAGGAACAAAATCTGGATTGAAAAAAGGTATGAATGTTATTAATAAAGACAAGGTTTTAATAGGTAGGATTATTGAATGTTTTGACAATTATTGTCGCGGTGAATCTATCTTTCGCTCAGAAACAAAGATTAGTGTTGAGGATTTACGCTCTTCTGTTTTAGCAGTGGCCGAAATAGATTCTAAGGGTAATTTTCGTTTAAGATTAGTGCCCTATGATTCAGATATTGCTATTGGTGATACTTTAGTGACCTCAGCAGAAAATTCTAATTTTCTCAAAGGACTTTTAATTGCTAAGGTGCAAAAGGTTGATTCTTCTTTTGAGATGAGTGCAATGAAAGAATTTATCCTAGAGCCTTTATTGAATTATATCCAAGTTTCTTCTGTTTTGATTATTAAAGACATTGCGCCTAATTTATGATGCAACAGTACATATTTAACTTTTTGTGTTTTTTAGTAATTGTTTTTATACAAATACATTTTGGAATGAGTGTTTTGCCTTTTGTTTTTTTAAATCTTGTTTTGATTTTTTTGATTTTTACGTTTTTTAACTTTTCTCCATATTATTTGTCTTTTTTAATCTTTCTTACTGCTGTTGCCTTTGATTCTTTTTCAAGTTTTATATGGGGAACTCATCTAATCATTCTTGCTATCAGTTTTCTTTTGGGTTGTATTTTGATAAGATTCTTTGAAAAATCCTATTTCTTTTCAAGATTAGTTATGGGTGGTTTGATAATTATTAGTTATTATTCAGGATTATTAATAATAAATTCAGTTTTTCAAAAGATAACTTTTAGCTTACTTATTATAAAGCAAGCAGTCTTAACTCTTATTGGTTATATAATTGTAAATATCATTATTGAGAGATTTTCTAAAGTTAAAAATGTTTTAATTAAATAATGAAAAATTATTATATTAAAAGACAAAAACATTTATTAGATCCTGAAGAGGTTTTATTAGATCGTAAGGCCAAGGAAGCTAGAGAGAAGAATCTAGAAAGCTTAGAAGCACCTATCTCTCGTTCTTTAGTAAAAGGAATTTTAGGTATTGGTTTTATCCTTTTCTTGACAATCTTTTTGCGGACTTTTCATCTTCAAGTTATCCAAGGTGCTAGTTATCAGCTTAGAGCAAAGAATAATAGTACTTATCATTATATTGTTAATGCACCTCGGGGGATAATTTATGATCGTTTCCAAGAGCCATTGGTTTTTAATAGCTCTTCTTATAGCTTAATGATGGTGCCTTCAGAAATGCCTAATAATGAAAGAGAGAGGCAAATATTAATACAAACAATAATTGAAATTTTCCAAGTAGAAAAAGATGAAGTAGAAACACTCTTTCAAAGTCGTCAATATCGTCATTCTCTAGAACCAATCTTAATAAAATCAAATTTGACTGTTGATGAGGTTAGGGTTTTTGAAACAAAAGTAAAAGAAAATTCTGGGTTTAGTATTGTAGCTGATTATAGTCGTAATTATCCCTATGGTGAGGCTTTTGCTCATGTTTTAGGATATATAGGTAAGATTTCAACTAAAGATTTAGAAAAATATAAAAACTATGCTTTAACAAGCATGATTGGTAAAGATGGTTTAGAGGCTTATTATGAAAATATTCTTCAAGGGAAAACTGGCCAGAAGATTATTGAAGTTGACGCGAGTTTAAATGTTCAAAAAAACTTAGGTTCAATAGAGCCTAAAAAAGGCACTGATATTACTACTACTTTAGATAAAGATTTACAATTAACTTTTTACGATTCTTTGAAAACAAGAATAGAAGATGTTGGCAGCCCTGGTGGCGCTGGTATTATCTTAGATTCAAAAACAGGAGAAATATTATCATTAATCAGTGTTCCTAGTTTTGATCCTAATGTTTTGACCCAAGGAGCGCCAGTTGATTTAATAAATGAATATTTTCAAAGTCCCTCAATTCCGCTTTTCAATAGAGCTATCAGCGGACTATATCCTCCTGGTTCTTTAATTAAATTATTAATGGCTATTGCTGGCTTAGAAGAAGAAATAATAGACCCAGAGCTTGAGTTACATACTCAAGGCGAGATAGTTATTGTTAGTCCTTATAATCCTCAAGAAAAATGGGTTTTTAGAGATTGGAGAAATCATGGTTGGGTCGATATGAGAAAGGCAATTGCGGTTTCTTGTAATGTGTATTTTTGGGCTATTGGTGGTGGCTGGGAAAATATTACAGGCTTAGGTTTGGAAAAAATTCAAAAATATTGGCTAGCTTTTGGTCTTGATAAAAAATTAGGCATTGATTTATTAGGAGAAGTTAATGCTGTTTTACCTGATGCTAAATGGCTAGCAGAAAATCGGCCCAATGATCCAAGTTGGAAATTAGGAGATACATATAATGTTTCTATTGGGGAAGGGGGATTAGTCTTGACACCGTTCCAAATGGCTGGTTATATAGCTACAATTGCTAATGATGGGATTTTAATGCAGCCTCATCTTTTAAAGAGTGAAAAACCAGAAGAGAAATTAAACTTAGGAGTTAATCTGGATAATTTAAAAATTGTTCAAGAAGGAATGAGAGAAGTAGTTTTATCAGGTACAGCAGAAACTTTAAAATATTTACCTTTTGATATTGCTGGAAAGAGTGGCTCACCTAAAGTTTATGTCAAAGGCGAAGAAACCTATCATACGATTTTTGGCGCCTATGCTCCTTATGAAGATCCGCAAATAACAATACTGGTCTTTATAGAAAACCCACCCTCAACAACAGTGGCCACTTTGCCAGTAGTAGCTGAGGTCTTACAATGGTATTGGGAAAACAGAATTAATCAACAAAATGAAATTAATTAATATGGATAAAAATTATGTTACTCCAGAGGCTTTTAAGTCTCTCAAAGAGGAATTACACGAATTAAAAACTAAAAAAAGAAAAGAAATAGCTGAAAAACTTCAAGAAACTAAAGAACTGGGTGATTTAGCTGAAAATGCTGCTTATGAAGAAGCTAAAAGCTCGCAAGAAGTTTTAGAATCTAGAATTTTAGAATTAGAGATATTATTAAGAAATGTTGCTATTATTCGACCTTCTCCTTTTAATAATCATAAAGTAGTTATTGGCTCTAAGATTGAAACTGAAAGTGTTGATAAACCAAAAACAAAAAAAACTTTTACGATTGTTGGTTCTCAAGAAGCTAATCCTTCAGAAGGTAGAGTTTCTAATGAATCTCCCTTTGGCAAAGCTTTCTTAGGGCATAAAAAAGGAGAGGTAGTTTTTGTCAAAACACCCAAAGGTGTGGTAAAATACAAGATAATAAAGATTTTATAATTTTTGTTAAGTTTTTATTATGTTAAATGAAATAATAAAAGAACGGATTAAGAAACTTAAAAAACTAGAAAAACTAGGTATTGATGCTTATCCAGAAAAAACCAAGCGTCAATTTTCTATTAGTCAGGCTTTAGATAATTTTTCTTCTTGGTCTAAAAGCAAAAAGAAAATTGTTTTAGCTGGAAGGATTTTAAGTATTAGAGAGCATGGAGGAGCTGTTTTTGCTGATATTATGGATCAAGATAATAAAATCCAGTTATTATTTAAGAAAAATGAATTAGGTGAAGAGAAATTAAAGTTTTTCCAAGATTTTTTTGATTTAGGAGATTTTATAGAAACTCATGGGATTCTTTTTACTACTAAAAAAGGAGAAAAAACCCTTTTAGTTAAAGATTTTATTATATTATCTAAGAGCTTAAGGCCTTTACCAAAAACTTGGTATGGCTTAGAAGATGCTGAAGAGCGTTTTCGTCGTCGCTATCTTGATTTAATAGAAAATGAAAATGTAAAAGAAAGATTCATTTTAAGAAGTAAAATCATTTGGGCCATCAGGCAGTTCTTAGATAAAAAAGACTTTTTAGAAGTAGAAACCCCAATCTTACAACCTTTATATGGAGGGGCTAATGCTAATCCTTTTGTCAGCTACTTAGAAGCTTTAAAAATGAAGATTTATTTAAGAATAGCTCCAGAATTGTATTTAAAGCGCTTAGTAGTTGGTGGATTAGAAAATATTTATGAAATTGGAAAATGTTTTCGCAATGAGGGCATGGACAGAGAGCATAATCCAGAATTTACAATTTTAGAGCTTTATAGTGCTTATAAAAGCAGAGAAGAGGCAATGAGCTTGGTTGAAGAATTAATTAAGTCTTTAGCCAAGCAATTTAAAAAAGAATGCCCAGAGAGTAAAATATTTTTAACAAAAACATGGCCTAAGATTGGTTATGAAGACTTTTTAGAAAAAGAAATCAAATTGAATTTTAAAAATACTAAAGAGCAATGGTTGAAAAAAGCTAAATCAATGAAAATTAAGATTAATAAAAATGATTCAAAGGAAAAGATAGCTGAATCGATTTTTAAAAAATTAAGATATAAAGTAATAACCCCGACTTTTATCATTGACCATCCAACAGCTATTTCACCTTTAGCTAAGAAAAAACAAGATGATAAAGAAAAAACATCACGTTTTCAATTAATTGCTGCTGGTTCAGAATTAATTAATGGTTTTTCTGAATTAAATGATCCTCAAGATCAAAAAGAAAGATTTTTAGACCAGGTAAAAATGAGAAAAAAAGGAGATTCAGAAGCCCATCCTTTAGATATTGATTATATTGAAGCTTTAGAATATGGCTTACCACCAACTGCTGGATTAGGCATTGGCATAGATAGATTAATAACCGTCTTTACTAAAGCCCCATCCTTAAAGGAAGTTATTTTCTTTCCTTTTATGAAACCTAAAAAATAATTAAATTGTTACCATGTTAGATATTAAACTCATTAGAGAACAACCAGATAAAATTAAACAAGGCATTGAAAAAAAAGGCACAGACCCTGTTTTAATAGATAAAGTCTTAGAATTAGATAAACAAAAAAGAAGTTTATTACAAGAGATAGAAACTATCAGGGCTAAAAAAAATGCCACAGAAAAAAAATTAATAGAAGAAAAGGACAAGGAAAAGATAATTCAAATTTTAAAAGAAGCTAAGGACTTTCTTTCTGCTAAAGAGAAAGAATTAAAGGCAATGGAGGAAGAGTTTCAAGGATTAATGAGCTCTATTCCCAATCCACCTTTAGATGATATTCCTTTTGGAAAAGATGAAAAAGACAATGTGGTTATTAAAGAAGTAGGTCAAAAACCTAAGTTTAGTTTTGCTCCTAAAGATTATCTTGTTTTAGGAGAACAATTAGATATGATAGATATTAAAAGAGCTTCAAAGATATCTGGTTCTCGTTTTGGTATTTTAAAAAGAGGGGCAGCAATATTAGAAATTGCTTTGATTGGGTTTATCTTTGATAAATTAATTAAGAAAGGGTTTATTCCTTTAATACCACCAGTTTTGATAAAACCTAAACCTTTTTGGGGCATGGGGTATTTAGATAAAGGAGCTGAAGAGGTTTATTATTTACCCAAAGATGATTTATATTTAGTTGGCACTTCAGAACAAATGATAGGACCAATGCACATGAATGAAGTTTTTAAAGAAGAAGATTTGCCTCTTCGTTATGTTTCTTTTTCTTCTTGTTTTAGAAGGGAGGCTGGCTCTTATGGAAAAGATACTAAAGGGATTTTGCGTGTTCATCAATTTGATAAGATAGAAATGTTTACTTTTTGTAAGCCAGAAGATTCTTTAAAAGAACATCAGTTATTGCTCTCAATGGAAGAAGAGATAATGAAAGATTTAAAAATTCCTTATCGGGTTTTAAATATCTGTACCGGTGATTTAGGTGATCCAGCAGTTTCTAAATATGACATTGAGGCTTGGTTGCCTGGCCAGAATAATGGAGCAGGG
This sequence comes from Minisyncoccota bacterium, assembly GCA_028695015.1. Taxonomy (GTDB): domain Bacteria; phylum Patescibacteriota; class Minisyncoccia; order UBA6257; family UBA6257; genus JAQTTC01. The sequence continues at coordinate 80,899 of JAQVJR010000002.1, read as the reverse complement.
GAATATCGAGAAACTCATTCTACTTCTAATTGCAGTGATTTTCAGTCAAGGCGTTTGAATATTAAATATCAGGATAAGGAAACAGGGAAAAATGAATTAGTACATACTTTAAATGGCACTGCCTTGGCCTTAGGCAGGGGGATTTTAGCCATTATGGAAAATTACCAGACAAAAGATGGGAAGATTAGAGTGCCTCGTGCTCTTTGGCGTTATGCTAATGGTATTAAAATATTTTCTTAGGAATAAAATTTTATGAGGAGAACGCGTAACCCTTTAAGGGTTTTTTGGCTTAGACTTCAGCTATTTATTTCAATTTTTTTTATACTTTTTGTAATAATTTTTAGCTATTGGTTTGTTTTTGTTTCTCCTTTTTTTCAAATTAATACCATATCAATTGAAAGCTACCACCCATCTTTTTCTTTATGGGTTGATTTATATCTTCAGCAAAATAATACTCGATTTGCGCCTTTTTGGGTTTATGCTTTTTTCCCTAAAAACCTAGGGAATAATAAAAGTATGTTTAGTTTTTATTATTCTGATTTGAAAAAATCAATTCTTAAAAATAATTCAAAGCTAGAGAATATAGAAACAGATTTAAATTGGAAAACTGGATACTTAGTTTTAAAAATTAAACAAAGAGAAATTGATTTTTTATGGTGTCTTGAAAAAAGCTCGGTTTTTTCTGGAGATGAAGAAGAATGTTATTATTTAGATAAAAACGGTATTATTTTTGAAAAAGCACTAGAAACCTCAAGTTCTTTTTTTGATAAGATAGTGATTTTAGAAACCAAGAAAAGATTCTTAGGCACTCAAGTTATTAATCCAGAAAGCTTATTAAAATTAGAGCAGGCTTTTGCTCTTTCTGATCAGGAAGATATTCCTTTTTCCATTGATTATTTAGAAATTAAAGATGAAAGTTTTTCTGAGATAAAAATTATTACTCAAGAAGGTTTTTATATCTCTTATAATATTAATAATGATTTTAAGCAAATGCTTAGAGTAATTAGTGAATTAAAAAAAGAAACATTAAAAGATAATTTTATTCGTTTAGAATATATAGATTGCAAATATTATCCCTCAAAGGTCTATTATAGACTTAAGCAATGAAATCTTAAGAAAACTTTGCTATACTATAAGGAGAAAATAAGCTTAAGAGATTATGATTAATGAAGAATTAAATCTTATTAGCAACCGAATAAGGATGAAAAAAGAGCAAATGGCTCGAGAAAAGATTGAAATACCTGAAGAAAAAGAATTAGTAAAGGAAACAATTAAGGAAAAAATGGATGAATCTTTAGAAGATTTTCTTCCAGATATGGATTTTTCTCAGTCAGAAGAAAAGAAAATGCCTTTTCCAGCAGAGCTTTATGCAGAAAATACAATAGCGGAAAAAGATATTATTGAAGAAGCTCAGATCAAGCTTTCTGAGTTAGTGACCATGGCTTTTGAAGAAAATATTCCTCAAGCAGTAAAAACCGCTCTGAAAACAGGAAATGCTTTTTTAATAGATAAACTCAGAGATACTTTAGCTGATAAGTATTATCAAGAATTAAAAGAGAAAAAATTAATTTAAGAGAATGTATATCTTCCCAGGAATTTTATTGATTGTTGTTATTTCTGTTTTATTTTTTCTTTTAAAAAAGAAATCTTTTAATTTGGAAATTAAAACAAGTTTAGCTTATCAATTATTTTTAATAACCATTCCCAGGGATTTTTATCCTGGAAGCAAGAGCTCTAGTCAGGAAAAACAAACTGTTTTTGCTGATTTTATTTCTCTTTTTATACAGACTTTGGAGAATTTAGGTAAATACAATAAAGAAATTGTTTTTGAAATAGCAATTTCTAGTGATTCTTCAGAGATTTGTTTTTACGCAGCTTGTCCTAAAAAAGATATTCAGTTTTTTGAAAAAATCCTTTCAGCTTCATTTCCTTATGCCAGTATAGAATTAGTAAATGACTATACTATTTTCTTGCCCCAGGGAGAGATTGCTGGATCTACTCTTAATTTGAAAGAATCATTTGTTTTGCCTTTGAAAACTTTTGACCTTTTTAGCCAAGATCCTTTAACAAGCATTGTTAATGCTTTTTCTAAATTATCACGACAAGAAGAAGGAGCGGCTTTTCAAATTGTTATTAAGCCAGATACCACTAATAAGATAAAAGAGCTTGCAGGAATTAAAAAGGCTTTAATGGAAGGTAAGGATTTAAAACAAGCCTTGGCTTCTCCTTTGTCATCAATGTTTACAAGAGAGCCTGAGAAAAAACCAGAAGAGGAATTAAAACCAAAGATCATTGATGAAAATTTGATTAAATTAATAGATGAAAAATCAAAATTTCCTCTTTTTTATTTAAATGCTCGAATATTAACTTCAGCCTTAACTAAACCAAGAGCAGAGGAGCTATTATCACATTTAGAAGCTTCTTTTAGTCCTTTTGCTCGTTCTCTAGGTAATAGTTTTACTTGTTCTAATGTTAAATCAAAATCAGGCTTAAAAAGATTAGTATATGATTTTTCTTTTAGGATTTTTAGAAAACAAAATGCAATGCTTTTGAATACAGCAGAAATAGCTAGTATTTTTCATTTTCCTCATCCTTTTTTGGATAATGCTAGTATAAAATGGTTAAAAGCTCGTAGTGCAGCTGCGCCTTTGAATTTACCTCAACAAGGGGTTAGTTTAGGGGTTAATGTTTTTCAAAGAGAAGAAAAAGAAGTAAGGATTTTAGATGATGATAGGCGGCGTCATCTTTATATTATTGGTCAAACAGGCACTGGAAAGACTTCTTTAATGAGGAATTTATTTATTCAAGATATGAAGGAAGGTAAAGGTGTTTGCTATATTGACCCTCATGGAGATACAGCAGAATATTTAGTAGGTTTAGTACCTGAATCAAGAGCTAAAGATCTTATTTATTTTAATCCTGGAGATTTTCATAATTCATTTGGTTTGAATATGTTAGAAAAGGATGAACAATATCCTTTTCAAAAAACTTTTGTTATTGATGAACTTTTGGAGATTCTGGATAAGCTTTATGATTTAAAACAAGTTGGTGGTCCTGTTTTTGAACAATATTTCCGTAATGCTTTGTTGTTGCTCTTAGATGATCCTGAAGAAATACATACCTTAAATGATTTACCACGTATTTTAATTAATGTAGACTTTCGTAAGAAATTATTGGAAAAAACCCCTAATCCAATGGTAAGGGAGTTTTGGGAAAAAGAAGCTGAGAAAGCAGGAGGGGATTTGGCCTTAGCAAATGTTGCTCCATATGTTAATTCTAAACTTAATCCATTTTTAGCTAATGATTTAGTAAGACCGATTATTAGTCAGAAAAAATCAGCTATAGATTTTAGAAAGGTAATGGATGAGGGAAAAATCTTAATTATTAATTTATCCAAAGGATTATTAGGAGATATTAACAGTTATCTTTTAGGTATGCTTATTGTAGGTAAATTAACAATGGCTGCTTTTTCTAGGGTAGATATTCCAGAAGAACAAAGAAAAGATTTTTATCTGTATATAGATGAATTTCAAAATATTACTACTGATAGCATTGCTACAATATTCTCAGAGGCTAGAAAATATCGCCTTAATTTGGTAGTGACAAATCAGTTCTTAGCTCAATTAAAAGAACCAATTATAAAATCAGTTTTTGGCAATGTGGGCACTTTGATTTCATTTAGAGTTGGTAATGAAGATGCTGAGTTTTTGGAAAAATACTTTGCACCAGTTTTTAATGCTTATGATTTGATTAATTTGGATAATTTTAATGCCTATACTAAATTAACTATTCAAGGACAGCCTTCACGAGCTTTTAATATTAAAATTCATAAACCACCTGAAAGTGATCAGGAAAGAATTGAATCTTTAAAGCAATTAAGTGTTTCTAAATACACTCGGCCTCGAGCTGAAGTTGAAGAAGAATTAAGAAAAACTTATTAATCTATTCTTGTGTTTTCTTTTCAATTTATTAAATTTATTTGTGTTGGATTATTAAATACTGGGATTGACTTTGGTATTTTAAATTTATTAATGTTTATCACAGGAGTTAATACTGGTATTATTTGTTCTTTTTTTAAAGCAATTTCTTTTATGGTAGCGGTGACTAATAGTTACTTTTTGAATAAATTATGGACTTTTAATAAAGGCAGGGATTTTGAAAAAAAAGAATTTATAAGATTTATCACTATTAGTTTAATTGCTTTTGGAATTAATGTTATGTTTTTTTCTATATTCAATAACTTTATTAGTCCCTTAGGCAATATTTCTCCTGTTCTTTGGGCTAATATTAGTGCCTTAGTGGCTACAGGATTAACTACTTTAATTAATTTTTTTGGTTATAAACGCTTTGTTTTTTAAGCCTTTATAATCATTCTTATTTTTGCTATAATATCTTATCTTATTATGTCTCAATTAGTTTTTTACAGAAAATATCGACCACAAACATTTGCCCAAGTAATTAATCAAAAAAATGTTATTAAGCCTTTGGCCAATGCCCTTATACATGGTCAAATTTCGCATGCTTATCTTTTTTCTGGTTTAAGAGGCACTGGTAAAACAACAGTGGCTCGTTTATTAGCTAAGGCATTAAATTGCCAAAATCGAAAATCTAATCAATTTGAACCTTGCAACCAGTGTGATTCTTGTAAAGCTATTAATTTGGGAAATGCTTTGGATTTAATTGAAATTGATGCTGCTTCTAGTGGCAGGGTAGATGATGCTCGTTCTTTAAGAGAGAATATTAAATTCCCACCTGTAAGTTCCAAATACAAGATTTTTATCATTGATGAAGCTCATCAGATGACAAAAGATGCTTTTGATGCTTTGTTGAAGACTCTAGAGGAACCGCCCTCATATGTTGTCTTTATTTTTGCAACCACAGAGCCTGATAAATTACCAGCAACTATTCTTTCTAGGGTAGAGCGTTATGATTTTAAAAAATTGAATTTAGATGATATTATTAGTTGTTTGAAATCTATTTGTAAGCAAGAAGATATAAAGTTTGAAGAAGAAGCTTTAAGGTTAATTGCTTTGTATTCAGAAGGTGGTTTGCGAGATGCTCAATCATTATTAGGTCAGATTTCCTTGATTACTAATCAAAATATTACTAAAAAGTCAGTAGAAAATTTGATTGGGGCTATAAACTTTGAAAGAATAAGAAGGTTTATTGTTTTTCTTGGTAAAAAAGACAAAGAAAAAGCCTTAGAGTTTATTAATAATGTTTTTGATGAAGGTTATGATTTGGAAGTGTTTAACAGGGAAGTTTTAAATTATTTAAGAAAAATTCTTTTATTGAAAATTTCTCCTTCTTTAGGTAAGATTTTAGAAAAAGAGGCAACTAGTGATGAAATGACAATTTTATTTAAACAAGCTGAACTCTTTGATACACCATTTTTAGAGAAATTACTTAAAAGGTTTATTGAGATACAAACTCAATTAAGAAGAACACCTATTCCCACTTTGCCTTTTGAATTAGGTATTAGTGAAGAATTATAACTAATCTATTGCCGGGTGGTGTAATGGTAGCACGCCACGCTCTGGACGTGGAAATTGGGGTTCGAATCCCTGCCCGGCAGCTTATTAATCATTTAGCATTATGATTTTATCAGATAGAGACATACAAAAAGTAATTAAAAACAATCAGCTTGTCTTTAAACCTAAATTAAATCCTAAGCAAATAGGACCAGCTTCAATTGATTTAAAATTAGGACCAATTTTTAAAAAATTCAATATTTCTAAACAATGTATCCTAGATACAAAAAAAGAATTACCAGATAAGGATTTTATTATTACCCTAAAGGTAAAGCCCAAAGAACCATTTATCCTTCATCCAAATGATTTTGTTTTAGCGAGCACTAAAGAATACATTAAAGTGCCTGATGATATAGTTTTGAAAGTTGAAGGTAAAAGCACCTTAGCTAGGATGGGGATTTTAGTTCATACAGCAGGTTTTGTTGATCCAGGATTTGAAGGAACTTTAACTTTAGAAATCAGTAATCAATCTAATCTTCCAGTAGCCTTGTATGCAGATATGTATATTTGTCAAATAGCAGTAGAAAAATTATCTTCTCCAGCATTAGTTCCTTATAACAAACGGAAAAAGTCCCTTTATTCTAAATCGCAAGGACCAAAGATAGCAAAAACTAATAATCTATTTGATTAAAGGCTAAAACCATAGTATAATTTATTTATTCCGCGGTAGCTCAATGGTAGAGCGGCACGCTGTTAACGTGATGGTTGTAGGTTCGAATCCTACCCGCGGAGCTTATAAAAAAACAGAGACTTTTGGTCTCTGTTTTTATTAAATCATAGTTTTTTTGTACTTATAAAATCCTTTTAATAATTGTTATCTTACTTCTCCAATGATTACTACATAATTCTTGCCATATTCCTTAGCGCATTTAGGATAAGTAGTATACCACATATACCATTTTTTTTATACCCATTCCTTTACTATTAGTATTTTCTTCAAAATCCTTACACCATTTTCCTGTTTCTTTTAAATCACCTTCATATACCTTACTGAAGAATTTTCCAGAAAGCACAGTATTTCTTAAACGGGGGATCTCTTTATCTACTGGCAAATAGATATCCATATTCCATTTTGAAGTATGGTCAGAAAGCACCATATTATCTTCAACTGTTGATCTATTATGTGAGTCAGGGAGGAGAAAAATTAGAGCATGCTTTAAAAGAATTTCAAAGGTTTTTATTGATTAAAGCTTTTTTAAATAAGTCCATGTCAATATTGACAAATTATTAACAAACATGTATAATAACATGCCTAACCAGTAATATTTTATTTTCAATACTTAAACCCAAGTATTGGTTTTAAAGAGATAAAACTAATACTTATTTTATTAGTTAAAAGAATAGATATGTTTAGTAAGAATTTCTGGAAAAATGTTGTTTTGTTTTCTCTGATTTTACTTGTTTTATTAATGGCTACAGGAAGATCAGTGGTTGCTTATAATGGAGAAAACCCTTATGTAATTAAAAAACATTCAAGTGAGGCAGATGTAATGCGCTCTGCTATTTTAATTTATTCAATACCAGAAAAGGATTCTGCTGTGCTTAAAGGTTATCTTCAGGACATAAATAACCTTGTCAAAATATTAGAATCTCACTGGAATGTTAATATTCAGGTTAAGGATTATAAAGAAGCAAGAAATATGAATTTAAATAATTATTCATATTATATCTTGATTGAATTGAATCGTGAAAAAGAGGCAATAGATTATTTTTTTAAGATTACAGAAAAACCTGATATAAAAACTATATGGATTGGCTGGGGAGTTGGGCAAATATTTTCAGAAAATATAAATCATGAATCTATAAGTCATATAACTTACAAAGATGTAGATTTTGATATAGATAAATCTTTTGCTGTTTTTGGATCTTTGCCTAAGGAACAGGAAAAGTTTCAAACCTTAGCAACCTATACTAAAAAAGATGGCACGGTTTTGCCCTTAATCAGTATCTATAATGAAAGGAATATATTAATGCCTTTTAGTTTACCTAATTATTATGAAATATATTCCTATACATTGCCTTTCTTAGATACTTTTCATTATCTTCTTGGACATCATGAGAATGAGAAAAATTACGCATTAGTTCGCTTAGAGGATGTTAATGCGCATACATATAGAAATCCAAGAAAATTAATTAGGGCTTATCAATATCTTAAAAAAGAAAATATTCCTTTTCATATTGCTTTGATTGCAAGATATCTTAATCCAAAAGAAGGGATTGATTTAGATGTTAGTTCGTCTAAAAAATTCCTTAATACCTTGAAACAGATCATATATCATGAACATGGGTATTTAGTTCAGCATGGCTATACACATCAAACAGGAGATGGGGTTAGTGGTATTGATTATGAGTTTTGGAATCCTGAAACAGAAGAACCTTTAGCTGAGGATTCTGTGGAGTTTGTTCAACAAAGAATTTTAGAAGCTCGGAAATTAATGGTTCAATCTGGTTTAATAGAGCCGGATATTTGGGAAACACCTCATTACGCTCAGAGCGATATTGACGATGGTATTTTTAATGATAATTATCCTATCCGATATGAACATATAGCACATATTGGTTCTCTTCCTTTTGCAATCAGTGTTGATAAAACTATTTTTATGCCAGAAAACCTTGGTTTTATAGAATCTGGGATTGATGAATTAGAAGACAAGAAAGCATTGCTTGAACAATTAAATACATTTGAAGATCCAATAGCTTCTTTCTTCTGGCATCCTTGGCGTGATATTCGTGAATTGAAAATGTATACAACATTAGTAGAAGATTATGGTTTTGAATTTGTTTCTGTATATGATTTGCTAGAAAAGGTTGAAGAGGTATCAGTTATTCACCCGGTGACAGGAATTACTAAGGGAATAGATTTTGGAGATATTACTCTTTATTTCTTATTCTTCTCTTTTATTGGTGGGAGTATTATCTATATTAGAAACGTGATGAAGGTTAGAAAACATCTAAACATGATAAATAAATATGATTTATCATTAGAGCAACTTGAGGATTTTGCTAAACTAAAAAATGTTCCTTTACCTAAATTAGGAATATTTATTCCAGCTAGAAATGAAGGATTAGTGATTGCTAATACATTAAAACGAATATCTAAAATTGATTATCCAAAAGATAAATTTAAAGTCTATATAATAGTTGATGAGCGAGAATTAGAAGATAAAGTAGAAAGAATAACTAAAGAAGTAGCTCAAGAGACTTTACAAAAATTACATCTTGAATACAATCAAAAATTCATAAAGGTTATTGAGGTTCCTAAATGGTATAGTGGGGTTTTCCAAGACAATACAAAATCATATGCTAGGTCTACAAAAGGTCGGGCTTTAAATTATTGCTTACAAAAGATAGAAAAAGATAGCATTGATATGATTGGGATTTTAGATGCTGATGGTCGCTTGCACCCAAATGTATTAAAAGAAGTGGCAATGAAACGATTGCAATGGAATAGTAAGGTTTTGCAAGGACCTGTTTTTCAGGTAAATAATTTTAAAAATGTTTCTATTATTGGGGTGGCTGCTGGCTTAGAACTTGCCTTGCATCATTTAACTGAGTTACCTACTCGTTTAATGAAAAAGAATGCTTTACAATTTTTAGCAGGGACAAATTATTTTATAGATAGAATGAGTATTATTAAGGCTGGGGGATGGAATCAAAATGCTTTGGTTGAGGATGCAGAACTTGCTCTTCGCTTATATCTTTTAGATGGAACAGTAGGGGAATGGTTAAATTCTCCAGAATTAGAACAAACACCCGCTAATTTCTCAATTTATCGAAGACAAAGGGAAAGATGGGTTCGAGGTCATCTTGATCTTCTTAGTCAAGTACATAGATCTTCTTTACCTTGTTCAAGTAAATTCTATTTTTATAGTAAGATATTTATATCTCAATTTAGATTCTTATTTGATGTTGGATTACCAATTTTATCAATTTATTTTATGTATGTTGGTGCTTTTATATATTTAAGTCCTTTTTTTGGCTTCCTATCAATCATTCTTTTTATTATGTCTTTTTTAATTTGGGATACTTATGGGTTTATTTATAGAAGCCTTTCAAGCTATATTGATCCTAACTTAAAATTGAAAGATAATTTATTGCAATCAATAAAATTATTCTTATTTATTCCTATATTTATTATTGTGCAAGCCATTCCTAGGATTGAAGCAATTTTTAATTCAATTTTCCGTTCAAGTAATCAAATGTGGTATAAGACAGAACGGACAGCTGAAATAGCCATGGAAGCATAAATCTTAAATTAATTTCTATGAAAAAACAAATTAAACCAATATGTTTTGTCTTTGGTACTCGACCAGAGATAATAAAAATCTCTTCAGTGATTAGAGAATGTGTTCGAACAAAAACACCTTTTATTACCTTACATACTGGGCAACATTATTCTAAAAATATGGATGCTATTTTTTGGAAAGAATTAAATCTTCCTGCTTTAGATTATAATTTACATACTGGATCTGGCACTCATGTAGCTCAAGCCTTAAAAATGATGGAAGGGATTGAGAAGATATTAATGAGAAAAAAACCTCGATTTGTTTTGGTTCAGGGTGATACTAATTCTGTACTAGCTGGAGCCTTGGTAGCTGCAAAATTACAAATACCCATAGCTCATATAGAAGCAGGATTAAGAAGTTATGACCGAACAATGCCAGAAGAGGTTAACCGTGTTTTAACAGGTTCTGTTGCTACTTTACATTTTGCACCAACTATTAATGCTAAAAAGAATTTATTAAAAGAAGGAATTGAGAAATCTAAGATTTTTGTCACAGGAAATACTGTAGTTGATGCTTTATTTCAAAGTTTGAAAATTGCTCAGAAAAAGTCAAAAATTCTTAAAAAACTTAAGATAGAGAAAAAAGATTTTATATTAACAACAGTCCATCGTCCTGATAATACAGATTCAAAATTAAATTTATCTAATATTATAGATGCTTTAGGAGGAATCTCTTTAAAATACAAAATGCCAATAATTTGGCCTATTCACCCAAGAACTAAAAAACAGATTGAGCATTTTAACTTATCTAATCGTCTTAAAAAGATAAAAGATTTAATATTAATAGAGCCAGTTGGGTTTTTTGATATGTTAATTCTTCAATCAAAAAGTAAATTAATAATAACTGATTCTGGAGGTATTCAAGAGGAAGCTTGTATTTTAAAAGTTCCTTGTGTTACTTTAAGATATAATACAGAAAGACCAGAAAGTGTTTCTGTGAAAGCTAATATCCTAGCAGGAAATAATCCCAAGGATATTATGAAAGCAGTTAATAGAATGCTTAATTCAAAGAGAAATTGGAAAAATCCTTTTGGTGACGGCAAGGCTTCACAAAGAATAATAAAGGCAATTAATAATTACAAGGATTAGAATGCTGGATCAGAGGTAAAACAATCACTAGAAGAGAATTCTCTTAATGCTTCTAAGGCTTTTGGAGAAGAATCAATAAAAAGATTTGATTTTGTTCCATCTTTATTTACCCAAGAAGAATGCCAGAAAGATAATCCTTTAAGATTAGGATAATTGTTTTCACAAATAAGAGATAATGATTTATTAAGCCATTCGGCTTTTTTATTTTGTTCATTTTGTTCTGCTGCTCCAAATTCAACAATAGCAATAGGTTTATTAGTGGTTTTGGTTATTTTTTCATATGTTTTATCAAATAAATCATTGAATTCTATCCATTTTTCATTAAGATTTTGAGCTCCATAAACACTAACTCCTATCCAATCTATATATGAATCCCCTGGATAATAAGACATAATATCATTCCAAGGTTCTTTTGGTTGACTGAGAGTGTTGATATGATAGACCCAGGTTATATTATTTACTTCTAGATTATGAAAAATATCTATTATATGTTGATAAGCATCAATGAATTTCTCTGGTCCATCAGGTAATGTTGGATCTCCATAAGGATCTGTTTGACCTTGTCCATTCCATCTACCATTCCAGGGAAACCAATCTCCATTTACTTCTGTGCCAAATTCTAAAATTAAAGGAATATTGGTTTGCTTAGCCATTTTAGCCCAATTTTCTATTTCTAAATCAAAGTCACTATTAATAATACTTTCTAATGTATATTTTTGTTCCTCAGGTTGATTGCTAAAGTTTGTTCTGGGCATTAAGCGGATATAAGGGATAATATTAAGTTCTTGTAAAATCTCTACTTGTTCTTTTGGAAAATTTATTCCCTCAAACCAATTATCTGAGAAATAAGCCCAGGTTATCTTTTTCCCAATTAATTCTTGAAAATCATTTATTTTTTCTTCAGTGACTTCATTTTCATGTGGTCCAAAATCAGCAAAAGCTCCTAAATATAGTCCATTTTCTGATGGTAATAGTATTAGATTATTTTTTTCTTCTATTTCATTATTTGCTAAATATGAATAAGTTCTATATGTATTCATAGAATTATTTAATAAAAAAACCATTCCTGTTGTTATTAAAACAAGAATTAAGAAAGAAAAGATTGTTTTTGTGAAATTCATGATTTTTGGAATACTCTTATTATATGATAAAAATACAGAATAGCTATTTGGTATTCTATCATGAATTAGAGAAACATGGTATATAGTTATACCCTAAAAAACTAAATTTTTTTACTTGGATCATAGAAAATAATTAATAAAGAATGAAAAAATAAGACAAAAGCTATTTAATTATTATCTTTTTCTAAATTCAATATATGGACATATTGATTTTATTATTATATAATAGTTTTAATGCTACTCATTATTTGAAATAAATTGAATATTTGGATAAATGCCCCACTGGGCATTTTTTGCTAAAATGATGTTATAAACAATAGAATAAATATGAAAAGAAAAACTACAAATAAAAACTTGCATAAAGCTAGCAAAGCGAAAAAGGATGAGTTTTACACACAATTAGTCGATATAGAAAAAGAGCTTAAGTATTATAAAAACCAATTTCGTGGCAAAATAGTTTATTGTAATTGTGATGACCCTTATGAAAGTAATTTTTTTAAATATTTTGCTGCTAATTTTAATGAATTTAAATTAAAAAAGCTTATCACTACAAGTTATAACGGATCACCAATTATTGGGGGTCAATTACCATTATTTCAGGTAGCAGGGTCAAAAGGAAAACAGCCACTTAAAATTGAGATTACAAAAGTACCTGATATGAACAAAGATGGTACCATAAGTCTTGAAGATGTTAAGTATTTACTTAAGCAAGATAAAAACATCGCTACTCCTTTAAAGGGCAATGGTGATTTTCGTAGTGATGAGTGCATTGAATTACTCAAACAAGCAGATATAGTTGTGACTAATCCTCCTTTTTCATTATTTCGTGAGTATGTTGCACAACTAATAGAATACAAAAAGAAGTTTTTAATAATTGGTAATGTAAATGCTATTACTTATAAAGAGATTTTTAAATTAATTAAAAATAATGATCTTTGGCTAGGGGTTACAATGGATGGAAGAAATATTTGGTTTAGAGTTCCTGATGATTATCCTATAAATGAAAATGTAGCAAATTCAAAAATTATAAATGGTGAAAAATATCTATTTGTTAAGGGTTGTATTTGGTATACCAATTTTGATAATATAAAGCGCCATGAAAAATTAGTTTTATATAAAAAATATTCTTCTAAAGAATATCCCAAGTATGATAATTACAATGCTATAAATGTAGATAAAGTGACGGAAATCCCTGTTGATTATAAAGGAGCAATGGGCGTGCCAATTACTTTTCTTAATAAATATAATCCTGAGCAATTTGAAATTATAGGGCAGGGGCAAGGTAATTTATATAGGGAGCTAACTTCTTTTGGGCTAAGCAAGAAATTCGTAGAAGATTATTATAAATCTGGCCAAACTGGATTTATTAAAGAAAACCATCCAGTTTTAGGATATTATGATGATAATAATAAACCTGTAATTCCTTACATGAGAATAGTTATAAGAAACAAAAAAATTAAAAAATAATATGAAAATTGATTTACATAAAATCACAATTCGGAAAGTAATAGCTGGATATAAAGATAGTGCTGAAGAAGGTGTAGCAGCATATAATGGAAAATTAAATATTCGTCCTAAATACCAGCGTGAATTTGTCTATAAAGAAAAACAACGGAATGCTGTTATAGAAACTATTAAAAACAATTTTCCGTTGAATGTAATGTATTGGATGATTAGAGAAGATGGTGGTTATGAAGTTTTAGATGGCCAGCAGCGAACTATTAGCATTGGGCAATATATAAATGGAGATTTTTCATTAGATAATCGTTTTTTCCATAATTTAACTAAAGAGGAGCAGGATAAAATTTTAGATTATGAATTAATGATTTATTTTTGTGAAGGGACTGATAAAGAACGATTAGATTGGTTTAGGATTATTAATATAGCTGGAGAAAAATTAACTGATCAAGAGATTCGTAATGCAGTTTATACTGGACCGTGGCTTTCTGATGCTAAATTAAAATTTAGCAAATCTAATTGCGCAGCATATTTATTAGCTAATGATGGAGGATCATTAGTGAGAGGTTCACCAATTCGACAAGAATATTTAGAAACTGCGCTTTCATGGATTAATAATGGCAAGATTGAGGATTATATGGCAAAACATCAGCATGATAGAAATGCTGAAGAGTTATGGCAATATTTTCAAGATGTTATTGCCTGGGTAAGGAAAATATTCCCAAATTATCGTCGAGAGATGAACAATGTGCCCTGGGGTATTTTATACAATCAATTTAAGGATAAAAAACTCGATTCAGGAAAACTAGAAAAAGAAATCACCAAGTTGATGCAAGATGAAGATGTGACAAAAAAATCTGGTATTTATGAATATGCTTTAACTAGAAATCAAAAGTTTTTAAATTTACGTGCTTTTACCGATAAGATGAAGCGAGAAACTTATGAAAGACAGAAAGGTGTTTGTCCTTGGTGTAAAAAAGAGAAAAAAGAAAAACAAAAATGGGACATAGAAGAAATGGAAGCAGATCATATAAAACCATGGCACGAAGGTGGAAAAACTGTTACTGAAAATTGTCAAATGTTGTGTAAGGAGCATAACCGAACTAAATCAGGCAAATAGAAAATCAATGTTAAAAGTTTTGAAAAATAAAATATTAGTAAAAACTACTGAATGGCGGCGTGAGCGGTCATTGCTTAAGGTTGTGCAAGCAGAAAAAAAGATAATTCCAAGCATAGAGAAAATTATTAATAAAGGTACAAAACCCCTTTGGTTTTCTTTATGGGAAACCACAATCGTTGTGGTTTTATTTATTTTTTTCTTGATTTTAACACATGCACAGACACTTTTTCCCTACGAAAAATTTATAGGATTCATTGAATGGCTTTATCCATTTCAAGGAAGTCCATTTATGTTATTAAATAGCAATCATTATCAAAATTTAATTAACATACATGCTGGTATAGGTGCAGTACTTATTGGCTTGATGTTTTTTGTCGCTCAAGAAATTACTAAAGAAAGAGATAAAAATAATTCATACAAAAGATTTGTAATTTTAAAAAGGAGTAAGTTTTTCTCTTTACTCCTTGCGGAAGTTTTATGTTTCTTTCTCTTTATTTTGGGGCCAGTAAATATTTTAAGTACCATCCCTGTTGTTTTGATTGGAATATTTACTCTTTATTCTTTGTATAAAACTTTTAATTTGATAATTGATGATTTTGAGTTAAAAAAGGAAGAACAAAAAATATTTTTTGATAATTTACGTAGATCTTTTTTGAAGGTCTTGGATTTAGAAATTACAAAATTGATTAGTGTTAACCAAATTTGCAATCTATTTAAAAATTATGAAGAATACATTAAGATAACTCCATTTCCTCCTCGTGATATACAAAACTATACAGCTATCAAAACAGATAAGTCGGGTATATTTAGGGATTTAGACTTGAAGATTTTGAAGAAGTTATTAGCGAAATTAAAAGAAATAGCCCCGGTGCAAAATGAAATGGTCACAGTGGATTCTGATTCCTCAACTTCACTATCTGATCTAAGGACAAAAAGCCCACTTTGTTATTTATCGCCACGTTTATTTTCTAATACGAAAGAGGTTAACAATGTATTGCTTTGGATTCAGAATGACTTGCTAAGAAATAAGGAAACAGAGAACGAAATTAAAAAGCTTACACGTCGAGCATTTATAATAACTCAATCAGATTTTGATTTAGAGCATGCACGAAATGGCATAAGGAAACTTAAACTCCTTTCCCTGGATTTGATAAAAGATCAAAGAAGTGATGAAATAGGAGAGGTTTTAAATAATTACACAAAGCTTATTGAAGATTTTTATTTATATCTGGAGCCATACGGTGGCGGTTTTTCAGAAAAGACAGCACGTGATATGTCCATGGAGATATTTTTAGGAGACTTCAATTCAATAGCATGGATAAGTGAAGATATTTGGGAAATATTTGAGAAAGGCATTGAATCCAATAGTAAAAAAATAATCAAAAAAGTTACTTATTTTCCCGTGCGTTTAATACGATATGCTATTGACTATAAAGATCATTTAATCTTTCAGCAATTTCAGTGCTATCCATTTAGGCTCTATCAGGCTTATCTAAATGCTCAAGGGGTTGGTAAGAATGAGTTAGCGACCTTATTTTTCGATAGGTCGTGGCGCTACCTACAAGAAATTTCTGAGTATCACTTAGAGCCAAAACTAAAAAAAGAAGAAGATTACCCAGAGGAAGAAGTGCGTAGTTTTGCGTGTGCGATTCTAAAGATATTCCAAGGATTGCTCAAGGTTTCATTTGATGAAAGAGATATTGAAAGTTTTAAGACATATTTATCAACCACCGGAAAACTTTTTAGGAATTTAGATATTATGAATCGCTATAAGAGTAAAGAGGCAGAAAAAATTGCAGATTTTCTAAAGGATAAAAAAGATGAAATGTTTTTTGGTCTTGCAAGCTGGATTTTTTATAAATTATCACAGAACAAGGATGATATATTACTTAAGGAATTTTACAATATCATTCAAATCTCTATTCCTTCAAGAATAGAACGACTTACCGATGTATTTTCTTGCGTACACAACTTTGAGGTGAAGGATTTTTGGGGCTGGGCTGATTGGGAAATATTTGAGAAAGGAATGGGGCAGGTGCACTTAATACAAATTTTTGAGAAGTTGGAAAAATTTTACGCAGTCAAATCGCTTTCTTTATTATCAGAGAAAGATGATAAAGAAGTTAAAAAAATCAAATTACCACATTCAAGGAATTTAGCTGATTTAATAAAAAGCGAAAGTAATTTATTAAAAACTCTTGAAGACATTACAATAAGCTTTGAAAATTGGCGATTTATCTTGAATGATGATGCTATAAATAAAGCCAATATATTTAAAGAATTACTTATTAAAGCAAAAAAAGCACAAGAACAAGAAGAAACAAAATATAAACAAAAACAAGTTATATCCCAACAACGAGTTCAAGAATTTAAAACAGAGGTGGTAAAGGCTTTTTATGAAGATGCAAATTTACGTGATATTTTTAAAAAGTATTTCGTTATTTATGAAGATAAAACAAAAAAGAAAACCGACAAAAAAGATCGATTTGGGATTCATGTTGTTGATGATAAAGCTTTGTTTTTTGACGATTGGCATGTTCATTATATTGGTTGGGGTGAAAATTACGGACATAGCCTTGCCTCTGGTGAAGATTCCTATTTACTCGATGACATAGCAAAAAATTGTAAAGAAATCACCAAAGAGAAATTAGGGCCAATATTAAGGAGAATGGAAGATATAAATAATATAGTAATTTTCGCAACAAATATTGCACTCTGGCGGTTTTTTGAAGGCTCAAAAAATTTCAAGCCGAAATGGAAAAAAAGTGTTGAGCAACTTAATATAAAAGGATTTAGTGGTTGGTATGAATTTAATAAAAAATTAATTCCTGTTTTCGAAACATACCATGGAAAGGTTGATAAACAGATTTTGATTTTGAATAAATCTAAAATAGGAAAACTTATTCAACTATCTCCGCTCAATACAAATGAGAAAGAAGAATCTATTGAGGATATTTTCTATATGAATATTCAGGCCTTTTCCGAAAATGAAGAATTGATGCAGGAATTTATTAAAAAACCGCCAGAATGGTTAAAAAAGATAGGGGATAAACAGAAACAACGCGAGCACCTGAGTGAACATGTTCGTATTCAGATTTTTGAACGATTCAAGTACGAAAAGTCAAAAGATTTTGAGGGATATAAATTGATTATAGCAGAAGATTAATCATGCCTGACCATTCTTTTGGCTTAAAGCGGCACATCAGTTTTTAATCGATATAAATTCTGCCAACATTCAAAATGAAGGTGAGGCAGAGAAAAAGTTACCATATACTAAAAAGGATTATTTTTTAACTAGAGCGGAAATAGATTTTTTCAGAGCCTTAGAAAAAGCAATAGAGGATAAATATTACATTTTTTCTCAGGTTAGTTTGTCTGATTTATTTTTTGTTAAAGCAAAAAAAAGAAAATACTATAAATACCGAAATAAAATAGACAGAAAATTTGTTGATTTTGTTTTAACAGAAAAGGAAAATTTAAAGTTTTTATTAGTAATAGAATTAGATGATAGCTCTCACAGTTACGGAAAAAAGAAAGAAAGAGATAAAAAACTTAAAAATAGTGCGTAATTAGTGTCTGTATTAAATTAAATAGATAGCTAAAGTTCAAAACTTTAGTTATCATTCCTTCTTATAGAAATTATTTATCTATAAAATAAGGCTCTAATATGTTTTAATTTTTAAATTGAGCCATAGTAAAGTTAAAAACAGAGTTATTTTTTAATTCTGAGGGTTATGGGATTATGATATAATTGAATATATAGTAAAATTAAATAATTAATAAAGAATATTATGAACAATGTAAAAGGAGCTATAATTGGAACAATTGTTACAATAATCATTGGTGGGGCTGTTTATACAATTAACCAGCAAGATATTATTAAGAATTTTGCAAAAGAAACAGGATTAACTCAACAACAAGCTGAGCACTATATAGACACAATAGAAAAAGAAGTATTGGGTTCTTTGAGTGAAATAGGGGATGAAATGATTAATTTTGGCCAAAAAATAATTAATGATATTTCTGAAATAAATTGTATAAACTATGGGCATAAATGGAAGTCGTCTACTTTATCATGCCACGAAGGCATGGAACAATTAAATAAACTAGCTAAAGATTCTATTTTATTAGGTCAATCATATTTAAAATTAGACTCAGATTCGGCATCAATAGATGATATGAAGGAAACCATTCGGCTTATAGATCAATTTAACTCTGATCTTCAATTCGCAGTCGTTGATCTTTTATTGGACCAGTCAATAATTAATGAAATTCAAAAAGGTAATTTATATAATAAAGCACTTTTAAAAACCGTGATTGAAAGTAATTAAATAAAACTAATTTGATATAATTATTATTTAATTTAGAATTTTAATATTTTGATTTTCAAAAAATAGTTTTATGGTAAATCCTGTCCCAAAGTATCGCTATCATGTCCTAACTTCAATAAAAGCTGCTAAATTAAGCATTGAAATGTTTAATCGAATTGATTCAGAGCATTCTAACCAAGCAGCTTTAATTTTTAATTCACAATCTTGGGAGTTATTAGCAAAAGGATTGTTGATACGAAATAAAATCAATATCTACAATAGTGATGGAACTACGATAACAGTAGAAAAGGCAGTTAATAAATTATTTCACCAATTAAAATTACTGAGTTTAGAAGAAAATAAAACAATGCAACAAACTATTTCATTGAGAAATGAAGCGTTGCATGGAATTTTACCAAAGATAGATCAAGAAATTATTATTCATCTTTTGTATTTTTCGCTATATACTTTTCATAGAATTTTGAAAGAAAAATTTAAAACATATTTTTCAGATTTTGATAAAAATTTTTTGGCGATTTCTTTTAAGGAATTTACTTTTTATTCACATAAAGTGTCTAAGCTTTTATCTAATTCAAAACTATTAGGAAATAAAAATAATAAACTATTATATTTGCTTGATAGGGCTTGTGAATTTAGTGAAAAGAAAACAAGTGGGAGAATGAAAAGTTATGATAAGTGGAAGGAAAGCATAAGGAAATTGCCTCGAAAATCTAGAATTAGTCGTCATTTGAGCATTTATGATTATATAATGAAGCAAGAGGATATAAGATTTATACCTGTTGTCGTAGCACGAGGGTATAAGCCCGAAATAGAAATTAAAAAAACAAAAGATCCTTTGGCTCCTGTTTTGATAAAAAAGACGGATCTAAATATTGATTATCCATATTTTACGACCGACTTATCTGAAAAGTTAAATAAAAATAGGTCTTTTATATCAAGAATGGTAAGAAAATTAAATATAATTGAAGATCTTGACTATTGTACTAAAATTAAAATTAGCCGTTCCGGCAATGGTTTGCCGAAATACAATGATAAAGCATTAAATTACTTGAAAGATTATTTAATAAAACATCCAGATTTTAATCCCTATTGTTAGATTTATGCATTAAAAAAATATATAATTTCCTTTTCAGTCATTATAATAGCTTATATGGATTTATCAATTAAAATTTCTCGTTTGTGTAACACCTTATTTTTTATACAAAAATCAAATAAAGTAGGATTTATCAAATCTGGTTTGCAAAAATATTTACTAGATGAAAAAGTCAGTTTGTCTTTTTATGGAAAAAGTGATGATAAAATATGGAAACAGATTGAAAAGAATGTTGGGAAAGAAAAAGTAAAAGAAATACAAAATTCTATTGGTTTACTAGATCAAAAATTTAATATACATTGGCATAAGGCATATAAGCATTTACTTTCATGGCAACAATATTTTCTAGAAAATGAATCTTTATTTCAAAAAGTAATCTTTGAAATAGAAAAATTAAGTGGAATAAAAAGTTTTTCAATTTCCAAAATACCTGTTTATCTTGTTTCTGATTTAACAAGCAAAAATAAAGAGATAAATGCTTGGTTTTCTTGGGAACCAAAAAATAGTTTTATTGTAGTTGAAATTCCTTTTAATCTTCAAATCCCTAAGGATTTTTTTCCTTTAGCAGTTTTAGCCCATGAATTTTTTCATTTAATGTTAAGAAAGAATGAAGATTTGTTTTTAAAAATTAAAAAGATAGCTAAGGAAAACAATAAATTATTAATAAAATTAGAAAAGAATATGCTAGGTAGAATGTTTTTTGAAGAATTATTGATTAGTTCATTTATTCCAGAAGGCTATTTAGGTGAAAAACATTTTAAAACAAAAGTTATTTCTTTTAAATCAAAACCTAAGAATGTATTAGAATGGAGAAAATTTATTGCTTATGAGTTATACAAAATTGCAAAACAATATGTGGATAATAATAAGCAAATTGATGAAGAATATCTTAAGAAAGTAATAGAAAACATAAAATAAACCTCAAATCCTTTAATAATAAAAATCGCCTTTTTGGTGATTTTTTGATAGAATTACACCAAAGTTTAATAAAACTTTTAAAATATGATTAAAATTAAAAGAATTTATGAGAAATTAGAGAAAGATGATGGGTATCGGATATTAATAGATCATCTCTGGCCCAGGGGAATATCTAAGGAAAAAGCTAAGATAGATGTATGGTTTAAAGAAATATCACCTAGTAATGAATTACGTCAATGGTTTAATCACGATCCAAAGAAATGGATAGAATTTCAAAAAAGGTACAAAGAAGAGTTAAAATTGAAAAAGGAAATCGTTAATGAATTAAAAGAGATTATTAAAAAAAAGAAAAAAGTAACTTTATTGTATTCAGCTAGTGATATTAAGCATAATAATGCTGTAGCTTTAAAGAAAATATTAGGATTATAATGAGAGAAATATTAAAGAAAACAAGGAAAAAGCTTTAAGAATATACCAAAGTCAATTTAAAAATCCTTTTATAAAAAGTCTTTTAGAGTCTTCTATTAGAGAAAATGAGTTATTTGCTGTTGATTAATTTTATAAAAGAATGATTTTTTGATAAAATAGATTCATGAGTAAAAAATGGCATTCAAAACCTATTGCTGATGTTTTTTTCGAAACTAGAAGCAAGGAAATAGGATTAACGAAAAAAGAAGCTGCTCGTCGACTTAAAAAAGACGGGCCTAATCTTTTACCTCAAGAAAAACCTTATTCAAAAATACAGTTATTTTTTAGCCAGTTTAATAATCCTTTAATATATTTCTTGTTGATTATAGTTTTGATTTCTTTTGTTTTAAAACACTACTTTGATTCTATCTTTATTATCATTGTTTTGATGATTAACACCACGATTGGTTTTTATCAAGAATACAGGGCTAATGAATCATTATCTCTTTTGAAAAAGATGATGAAAATTAAGGCTAGAGTTTTCAGAAATAGCAATGAGAGGGAAATTAATAGTGAAAGACTAGTGGTTGGTGATGTGATTATTCTTAGAACAGGGGATAGGGTGCCTGCTGATGGGCGGATAATAAAATCAAAGAGATTGAAAATGAATGAGGCTAGTTTAACTGGTGAATCACAAGCAGTTGATAAGCAAGCAGTCGATAATTTACATAAGAATGCTCCTATTTCAGAAAGAACCAATATGGTCTTTATGGGCACTATAGTGGAAGAAGGGAGGGCTTTAGTGGTAATTGTAGCTACTGGTATTGATACAGAAATGGGTAAGATAGTAGCTCTTTTAAAAGAAACTAAAGAACGAAATACACCTTTTCAACGACAGATTAATTCACTGGCAAAGATAGCTGGTTTATTCATTCTTTCAGTTATTTTTGTGATTGTTGTTGTAGGTACCTTAACTGGAAAACCTTTTACTGATATATTTGTAACTGCTCTAGCTTTAGCAGTTTCAGCAATACCAGAAGGATTACCCCC
This sequence comes from Minisyncoccota bacterium, assembly GCA_028695015.1. Classification (GTDB taxonomy): domain Bacteria; phylum Patescibacteriota; class Minisyncoccia; order UBA6257; family UBA6257; genus JAQTTC01. The sequence goes on along the minus strand of JAQVJR010000002.1, from coordinate 58,495 downwards.
AGCAATCACAGTGGTCTTGGTTTTAGGAATGAGACGGATATTTAATCAAAATGGTTTAGTTAAAAGGCTAGTAGCCGCTGAAACCTTGGGTGGGGTAACAGTTATTTGTACTGATAAAACAGGAACTTTAACTGAGGGTAAGATGCAAGTGAGTCATGTTTTAACTAGCACTAAGGAATTAATGGGCAATGATTTTGATGGATTTATTAAAGATGAAAATATTGAAGGGGCTGAATCTTATATCTTAGCTTTAAAAATTGCCACCTTAGCCAATGATTCTTATGTGGAAAACCCAGAAGAGGAATTAGAGCAATGGATAGTTAGAGGCAGGTCAACAGAAACGGCTTTGCTATTAGCAGGAATGCATTTGGGTTTGAATAAAAAGAAACTTGAAAAACAATATCCAATATTAGACAGAATTAGTTTTGAATCAGAAAATAAATTTACCGCTACTTTTCATAGGATAGAAAAGAATAAAAGTGCTCTTTATGTTGTTGGTGCTCCAGAGGAGATTATTGCTCGTTCAGTTAATTTAGATATTGATGGGAGAAAGGTAAGATTAGGCACAGAAGAGGCTAATAAATTAATTGATAAATTAGAAGTTTTAACTAAAAAAGGATTGCGAGTACTTGCTTGCGCTTATAGAAATTATGATGCTCAAACAGAATACAAAAACTTAATAGATTTAGTTGATGGCTTGTCTTTAGTTGGTTTTATAGCTCTAAAAGACCCTCTTCGCCAAGATGCAAAAGAATCTATTCTGACTACCAAAAAAGCAGGTATTCGGACAGTAATTGTAACAGGGGATCATAAATTAACAGCTAAAACCATTGCTGAAGAGATAGGTATTGCTGCTACTAAAGATAAGATAATAGAAGGAAAAGAATTAGAAATAATGAGTGATGAAGAATTAAGAGAAAAATCTAAATATGTAACTATTTATGCTCGGGTTTCACCTTATCATAAGCTTCGTATTGTTAGGGCTTTGCAATACAATGACGAGGTAGTGGCTATGTTTGGCGATGGAGTAAATGATGCTCCAGCATTAAAAACAGCAGATATTGGGGTTGCTGTTGGCTCAGGTACTGATGTGGCAAAAGAAGTCGCTGATTTAGTTTTAATTGATGATAATTTTAAAACTATTTTAAAAGCTATTGAACAGGGTAGAGTGATTTTTGAAAATATTCGCAAGCTTTTTATTTATATGGTCTCAGATGATTTTGCTGAATTGGTTCTATTTTTAGGTTGTATGGTAGTGGGATCACCTTTGCCTTTAATCCCAGCTCAAATCCTTTGGATTAATTTAGTAGTTAATGGTTTTCCAGATATTGCCTTAACAGCAGAGCAGGAGATTGAAGGAATGATGGAGGAAAAACCAAGAGATCCAAAAGAATCTATGTTAAACAAACCAATGAAAAAATGGATGACATCATTGTTTTTTATTTCTGGTTTGGCTGCTTTTTTCTTTTTCTTTGTTTTGTGGAAATTTACTGGAGATTTAGGTTTGGCTCAAACAATGACTTTTGTTTTATTATGCTTAGATCCTTTAGTTCTTGTTTTTAGTATCCGTTCTTTAAAGAAAACCATGTTTAGAAGAGATATATTTTCTAATTGGTATTTAACTGGTGCTGTAATCATTGCTCTCTTTTTGATCTTAGTTGCTGTTTATCTTCCACCTTTACAGAAAATCTTAGCGACTCAACCTTTAGGCATTAGTGCTTGGGTGACAATATTATGCTTTAGCTTTATAGAAATTTTATTAATTGAGTTTTACAAACAGAAATATTTTATAACTAATAATCAAAAGGTCGTAATTAAAAAATTAAAAACATGGAAGGATTTATAGATTTTATTCGTAAACAAGGGGTTATTGGATTAGCAATAGGGTTTATCCTTGGTGGTGCGGTTTCTAAGGTTGTTTCAGCTCTAGTTACTGATATTATTAATCCAATTCTTGGTCTAGTTCTTGGTGCAGCTGAAGGCTTAAAAGCAGCAAGTTTTAATCTTGGTTCAGCTCAAATTCTATATGGAGACTTTATTAGTGTGATTATAGATTTTCTCATAATTGCTCTTGTTGTATATTTTGGGTTTAAATGGTTGAAACTAGACAAGCTTGATAAGAAAGGTTAGATAAAAATTAAAACCGCCTTAGGCGGTTTTTAATAATAAATAATTGAAATCTATTATTCAGGTTTTTCTTGTTTTTTTGTTGAAACAGGAATTACTTTTAATTCTCCGTTAAAAGTAATGATATTAGGTGTTCCTTTTTCTCTAGCGGTGATTCTGTCTTTTGCGTATTTTACTAAAACTTTGTATTCAATGTCTGTCTCAGGGATTAAAAATTCATCACCAATATTTAAATTAATAAGATTTATTTGATTTTCTAATTGTTGCTCTGTTTCTGATATTTTATCTATTTCTGGATTTATTGGTGCTTCTTGTTCGCTATTATTTACAGCTATTCTTTTTTCAGGTATATTTTCAAAACCAGATTTAAACATAAATTTAGTTAAATATTCTTTACTAAGATCATACAAGAATTATTTGAAAAACGCAACTTAGAAAACAGAATAAATAGCTTGATAAAAAAATGATTTCTGGTATTCTTATTAAGTATTATTGGTATTTATCGATAAAGGTCGTTGTTAAACATTAATTTTAAATTAAAAATGGATAATAACTTAGAAAAACAACAAAGCATGCCTTTATTAGGTGATAAATTTCCAGAAATGGAAGTGGTCACTACTAGAGGTATAATGAAATTGCCTCACGATCTTTCTGGTAAATGGTTTGTTCTTTTTAGCCATCCAGCAGATTTTACGCCTGTTTGCACAACAGAATTTGTGGCTTTTCAAAAAAGATATGACCAATTTAAAGAATTAAATTGTGAATTAATAGGCATGAGTGTGGATCAGGTTTTTTCTCATATCAAATGGGAAGAATGGATTCAGGAAAAATTAGATGTGGAAATTACTTTTCCCATTATTGCTGATACTGGGCAAGTAGCTAGTAAATTAGGTTTAGTTCATCCTGGAAAGGGCACCAATACAGTGAGAGCAGTCTTTGTGGTAGATGGTGAGAGTAGGATTAGAATAATACTATATTACCCTCAAGAACTAGGTCGTAATATGGATGAGATTGTTCGTGTGGTTAAGGCTATGCAAATAGCTGATAAACACAAAGTAGCTATTCCAGCTAATTGGCCAGAAAATGAAATTATTGATGATCAGGTAATTATTCCTCCAGCAACTGATGTTAAAACAGCAAAAGAAAGATTAGAAAAAAGTAAAAAAGGAGAATTTGAATGTTATGATTGGTGGTTATGTTATAAAAAGCTAGGCAAATAAAAGCAATGAGAATAAAAACGAGCTTAACCTAAGCTCGTTTTGTTTTATGGTCATTGGTTTTAATATTAGAATAATATAGCATTTATGTTTTGTGATTTAAGTATTTAAATAGAAAAGATAATAGTTTATTATTTTGAAACTCTTTACACTTTTAATTAAAGATGTTATTATTATTAAAATAAATCATTAGAAATAAAAAGGAGGAATATTCTAATGAAGACGGCTCTTTTACAAAACAAAAGTCAAGGTAGTTTTTACTCTAAGGATTACAAAATTCTAACTCACAAGGAAACTCTAGAATTATTTCAGAAAAAGGAGGAATTAGAAAAAAGAAATAAAAGAGAAGCAGCAGAAATAAGGAATTATCTCTGGGAAATGAACAGGAGGCTTGTTTTTAAAACAGCTAGTCGTTTCACAATTATTTGTCCCAGAAATCTTTTAGGAAGCCTAGATTATGAGGACTTAGTTCAAGAAGGGTTATTAGGCTTGGAAGAAGCTATAAACCGTTATAAATGGCAAAAAGGGTTTACTTTTTCTACCTATGCTACTTGGTGGATTAGGCACTATATTTTAAGAGGCATAGGTAATAGTTCTCAAACAATCAGAATCCCTCTTTCTTTAAGAGAGAAAATCATGAAGCTTAATAAGAAAAAAGAAGAAATTATTCATTCAGAGGGGTATATTCCTACTGATCAGGAAGTAGGAAGGATGATGGGATTGAGTCATAGAGAGATGCATACAATTAAGAAAGGAAAGGATGGAGTTAGTTCTGCGTTAATAAGATCTTTTGATATTGGGTTTTATAATCCTTCTTTAGAACAAGATCTAAAGCTAAGAGACAGAGAAGGGCTATTAGATGTTATAGCGGAACAAAACCAATCTGTGGCCGCACAGATAGAAGAAAAAGAATTAAGAGAAGAGATAAGGAGAATATTTAATACATATTTAACTAAAAAAGAAAGAATTATAATTATGGCCAGGTGTGGATTTTTTGAAGGGAGAATTTATACCCTTCAAGAAATTGGAGATTATTTTAAATTGACTCGAGAAAGAATCCGTCAAATCCAAGAAGAGATTCTAAAAAAGCTTTATAGAGTTTGTTGTAAAAAAAATCTAAAATTATACTTTGACTTATTTTAAAAGGAGGGCAAATTAAAAAACAGGCGCTAAAATATAGCGCCTTTTAAAATTCAATTTTGATATAAAGAATTAGGTAAGTTATAATAATAAATACAAACCTAACTTTTCATAGATAAAATGAATCAAAAGACGATAAAAACATTAGGGTTTTCATGGCTGGAAATAGATTTGGATGCAATAAAACATAATGCACAAAGCATAAAGAAATTAGTTGGAAAACAAGTAAAAGTTATGGGTATTGTTAAAGGCAATGGTTATGGGCATGATGCTACTGAGGTATCAAGATTAATCTTAGAAAATGGTGTTGATCAGCTAGGAGTTGCTAGAATAGAAGAGGCAATTATGTTAAGAGAAAATAGCATCAAGGCCCCAATATTAGTCTTAGGAGTAATTTTAGAAGAGCATGTTAAGCTATATTTAAATTATGAAATAATGGCCACGATTGGTGATATTGATACTGCTTATAAAGTTAATGAAATTGCTAAGAAGTTTAATAAAAGAATAAAAGCACATTTGAAAATAGATACAGGGATGGGGCGCTTAGGTATAAAACCTTCTGAGGCAAAAGCTTTTTTTTCTAAATTAAAAAATTTGCACAATATTGAAATCACAGGAATATTTACCCATTTTTCAACAGCTGATGAAAGTAATAAAGATTATTCATTTTATCAATCTAAACTCTTTAAAGAAGTTAAGGATTTATTTAACAAGGTTTATCATCCTAGTGCATTTTGTTCTCATATAGCTAATAGTGGTGCCATATTAGATTTACCAGAAACTTGGCTAGATATGGTGCGCCCAGGGTGTATTTTATATGGCTTATATCCTTCAGCAGATGTTAATAAAAAAATCAATTTAATTCCAGCATTAACTTTTAAAACCCAAGTGTTTTTTATTAAAAAAGTTAAAGCAGGTAGTTTTATTGGATATGGCAATACTTATCAAGCAAAAAAAGACATTATTGTTGCTACTCTACCTGTGGGATATGCAGATGGATATTCACGATTATTATCTAACTCAGGCCAGGTGCTAATTAAAGGTAAATTAGCGCCAATTATAGGTAGGGTTTGTATGGATCAATTAATGGTTGATATTACTAATATTAATCAAGTGAAGATAGGGGATGAAGTAATTCTTTGGGGAGCGCAAGCACCCAAAAAGTTTAAGATAGCAATAGAAGATATTGGTGAAAAATTAAATACCATAGGAGAAGAAATCTTGCATTATACTGATAAAGCCAGGGTGGCTAAGTTGTTTATTAAAGAAGGAAAGCCTTGGAAAGTTAAAAACATGTTTGGTGAGTATTATTGTGAAGCCTAGGTCTTTTTTGATTTTAATAATTCTTTTGTTATAATAAATTAAATAAATATTATGTTAACAGAAATTATACACAATATTATTATCCCTTGGATTGTTAGCCATGGGCCAAATATCTTAGCGACAATTATTCTCGCCTTGATTTTTAGGAAATTTGGAAAAATTCTCATGGCAAGGATTATTAGAAGGGTTATTGTTATTGATTCTGTTTCTAAAAAAGAAAAAGAATCAGAGAAGAAAAGAGAAGATACTTTAATTCGTGTTTTTTCTTCATTACTAGATGCCTTAGTTTTTGTTGTTGCAGTGGCTGTTGTTTTAGAAGAAATAGGTATTGCTATTGGTCCTTTATTAGCAGCAGCAGGAATAGCAGGACTAGCTTTGGGATTTGGTGGTCAATATCTTATCCGGGATTTAATTACTGGATTTTTTATTATTGCGGAAAATCAATACAGAATTGGAGATGTGGTTTGCTTTGATGGTACTTGCGGAAGTGTAGAAGACATATCTATGCGCATGACTACTTTAAGAGACCTAGACGGGGTAGTGCACCATATTCCTCATGGGGAAATAAAAAAAGTTTCAAATCGTTCTAAGTATTTTGCTAGGATTAATTTAGATATTCGAGTGTCTTATGACTGTAATCTTGAAAAAGTTATCAAAGTTATTAATAAGGTTGGTGAAGATTTAGCTAAGGACCCAGAGTGGGCAGATAATATCTTAAAAACACCTCAATTTTTACGAGTGAATAATTTTGGAGAATCTGGAATTATAATTAAGATAGTTGGAGAGACAAGAAGCTTAAAACAATGGTCAGTTACTGGAGAATTAAGAAAGAGAATTAAAATTGCTTTTGATAAAGAAAAAATAAAGATTCCTTTGCCTCAGGTAGTTGTTCATCAGGTAAAGGGGAAATGATTATTATAAAACCGCTTTTGAGCGGTTTTTGAAAACTTATTAACTTTTTAATTATGAGAATTCTTTGTTGGAATGTTAATGGCTTAAGAGCTATTCATAAAAAAGGCTTTTTGCAATGGCTAGAAATGGCTGATGCAGATATTGTTTGTTTACAAGAAACAAGAGTGCTAAGAGAAGAGTTACCAATAGAATTAACTGAGGTTGATGATTATACTTTTTATCTTAATCCAGCTGAAAAGAAGGGTTATGCTGGTGTTGGTGTTTATTCTAAAGAAAAGCCTAAGCAAGTTGATTTTAAATTAGGATTTAAGCAATTTGATCAAGAAGGTAGAATTTTAAAATTAGAATATTCTGATTTTATTTTAATCAATCTTTATTTACCTCATGGTGGCAGACAAAAAGAAAATTTAGAATATAAATTAAAAGCTTATAATCATCTTTTAAAACTCTTGAAAACAATTAAAAATAAAAAAGTTATTCTGACCGGAGATTTTAATATTGCTCATCAGGAAATTGATTTAGCTAGACCAGAAGAAAACAAGAATAGTATTATGTTCACAGAAGATGAAAGAAAACAAATAGATAAGATTATTCAATTAGGTTTTAAAGATAGTTTTAGAATCTTTCATAAACAAGGAAATAATTATACTTGGTGGCCCTATTTTGCCAAAGCCAGGGAAAGAAACCTAGGCTGGAGAATAGATTATATCTTTATCTCAGAACCTTTGGCTTCAGAGATAAAAAATGCTTTTATTCTTGATAAAATAATGGGTTCTGATCATTGTCCAGTAGGAATAGAAATATTTTAATTGGATTTTTCTATTTGACAAATAGCTTTTAGGCGAGTAGTATATATCCATAAGCTTTTTTCTTAAATAATAAGAAAAAGGGAGCTTAACTCTCTTATCCTATAATTAAGTACTAAGCGGTAAGAAAGATACTGTCAGGCTATAGTTAAGGGGGTAGGTCGTAAATTAAATAATTTCGTTAAGTTAATTTAACGGGTAAACGTAAAAGATGAGCAATAAGCTTTATGTAGGCAGTCTTTCTTACGATACAAACGAAGATGGTCTTAGAGAATTTTTCTCTCAGGCTGGAACCGTTACTTCTGCAGTTATTATTACTGATAAAATGTCAGGCAGATCCAAAGGATTTGGTTTTGTAGAAATGTCTTCAGAAGAAGAGGCTAAAAAAGCCGCAGAGTCATTAAATGGAAAAGAATTAGATGGAAGAACTCTTATCGTAGATGAAGCTAGGCCAATGAAGAAAACCTTTTAAAAGTTTTTCTTAAAAAGAAAAGAGCTCTTAAATGAGCTCTTTTTTTATTTGTGGATAATATGGGGATATTATATAAGTGGGGAAATGATAAAAAAAGGATTAAACCTTTATTTAAGCGAAAAGTATCTTAAATTTTAATTGAATTTATAAGTGTTTTTTAAAGATATTTAAGGCTTGACTTAGTGGGGTTGAAAAGAGTAAAATGGGGTAAAGTGGATAGATGTGGATAACAGTGGGGAAAAGTATGTTTTTTGGGGATAACTAAAATATTAATTAAGATAAGGAATTTGAATTTTAAATTATTTTATTATGTTCATTGGTGAATATTCATATACCATAGACCCAAAAGGAAGAGTCGCTATTCCTTCTAAATTACGAAAACAGCTTTTACCTAATGCTGTTTTAACTAGGGGATTAGATAATTGTCTTTTTATTTTTTCTTCAAAAGATTGGCAACAAATGGCAGAGAAAATAAAAAGTCTTCCTTTGAGTCAGGCTAATTCTCGAGCTTTTGCTCGATTGATGTTAGCTGGAGCTATGGATGTGAAATTAGATAACCAAGGCAGAATTTTAATACCTGATTATTTAAGAAAATATGCTGGCTTAGGAAAAAAAATAGTCTTAGCAGGTGTTTATAATCGTTTAGAAGTTTGGGATCAAAAAGAATGGGAAAAATACAAACAGAAGACAGAAAAAGAATCAGGTAGCATTGCGGAAAAATTAGGTGACCTCGGAATTTGATTTTAGCATTATGCATGTTCCAGTTCTTTTAAAAGAAGTAATTTATTACCTAAATCCAAAACCTAATGAAAATTTCATTGACGCTACTGTTGGTGAAGCAGGACACTCATTGGAAATATTAGAGCTAACAGGGCCAAAAGGTAAGCTATTAGGCATTGATCTTTCACTCGAGGCTTTAAAAAGAGCTACTGAATTAAAAAGTACAGATAAGAGTTTAGGAGATAGATTAGTTTTAGTTAATGGTTCTTATATCCATTTAGAAAAGATAGTTAAAGAGAATGATATTAAGCCAATTCAAGGAATCTTATTTGATTTAGGTATGTGCTCTTGGCATTTAGAGTCATCAGGAAAGGGTTTTTCTTATCAAAAAGATGAGCCCTTAGATATGCGATTTGATTCAAAGCAAGATTTAACTGCAGCTGAGATTGTAAATTTTTGGGAAATAGAAGAAATTGAGAAAATACTAAGAGAATTTGGAGAAGAAAGATATTCTCAACGTATAGCCTTAGCTATCAAAGAAGCAAGAAAAAAAGAAAGAATTATTAGCACTCAGCAACTAGTAGATTTATTAGCAAGAACTTTACCAAAAAATTATGATCAGAGAAGAATTCATTTTGCCACCCGAGTTTTTCAAGCTTTGCGCATTGCTGTTAATAATGAATTGGAAAATATTAGAAAGGGCCTAGAGCAGGCAATAAATATTCTAGAGACCAATGGCCGGATAGTAGTAATTTCTTTTCATTCTTTAGAAGACAGAATTGTAAAAAACTTTTTTAAAGAACAATCTGAAATTAATAAATTACAAATTTTAACAAAAAAACCAATTGTTCCCACCAAAGAGGAAATATTAAAAAATTCTCGTTCGCGTTCAGCTAAATTAAGAGCAGCCCAAATAAATTAATTCAAAATTTTAAAATTAAATATTTACCATGACCATTATCTATAATTCAACTAAAAACAAAGGCAGACAAGCAATGATTTTGAATTCCAAAAAGAGATTAACGCGAAATAATAAAAGAAAATGGCGATGTTTTGTTAATGATGCTGGTCAATATTTGGGGCATATTAAATTAGTCTTTTTATTTGCAATGCCAATAGTAATTATTAGTGGTTTTTGGCTTGTTTTATTTGGGCAGAATATCTCAGCTGATTACAAAATTATTAGCTTGAAACAAGAATTAAATCAAATAGAAGATAATATTAATTATTTGAATGAACAAAGTGCAATAATTGTTTCTAGAGAAAAAGTAACTGAATGGGCAGAATTAAATAATTTTGTTAAGGCGCAGGCAATTTCTTACTTAGATATGGGAAATAAAAACTTAGCTCAAAGATAGGGGAAATTTATAATGGCTAGGAAAAAAAAATATTCAAAATACAGAAGTTTTTATCAAAAAAATAAAAGAAAAGAATATTCTTCCCAAGGAAGAATTTATTTTATTTACTTTGCTATCTTTGCTATTTTTTTAGGATTATTAGGCAAGTTATATATTTTACAAGTCAAGGAGCATTTTGAATATTCTCAAAGAGCAGAATCAACTCACCAGACAACCCAAGTCTTGACTCCTAAAAGAGGTTTAATTTATTGCCAAGATAAGGATAAAGATCATATTCCAGTAGCTATTAATAAAAAATATCTTTCCTTGTTTGCTGTACCCAAAGATATAGAAAATCCAAAAGAAGTGAGTGAAACTCTGGCAGAAATAATTCCTTTATCTTTTGATGCAATTTTTGAAAGATTGAGCAAGCCTGATGATCCTTATGAATTATTATTAAAAAAAGTAGAAGATGAGGATTTAATTAAAGAAATAAGGGAATTAGAATTAAAAGGTATTGATTTTGAAGAAAAATATGAACGTTATTATCCTTTTGAATCTTTTGCTGCTCAAACAATAGGTTTTGTTGCTGAACAAGAAGAAGATGAAACAAAGAAAGGTCGTTATGGCCTAGAATCTTATTATGAAAAAATCCTTGCAGGGCAAACAGGTGTTTTCCAGGGTATTAAAGATGCTTTTAATAGATTAGTGCGCTCTAATTCATCTCAAGAAAAAAAAGAGATTGAAGGTGTTTCCATAGAGACAACCATAGATAAAAATGTTCAATTTACAACCCAGAAAGCTTTAGAGGATTTAGTGGAAACTAGAAAAGCATCTAAAGGAACAATTATTGTGATGGAAGTTAAAACAGGAAAGATTCTGGCTTTAGCTAATTGGCCAACATTTAATCTAAATGAATTTTCAGAGATAAAAGATTATTCCATTTATAGGAATTATGCAGTTGAAGAAAGATATGAGCCTGGCTCAGTGATTAAGCCTTTTACTATGTTTGCTGGTATAGACACAGGAAAAGTAACTCCAGATACAACGTATATTGACAAAGGATATTATGATGTTGGCGGTTATCATATTATTAATTATGAAGGACGGGTTTATGGTGAATCAACAATGCGCAAGGTTTTAGAATTCTCTATTAATACGGGAGCTATTTTTGTTGCAGAAGAAATAGGCAGTGAAGCCTTAAGAAACTATTTTACCAAATTTGGATTTGCTGAAATAGCTGGAATTGATTTACCTAATGAGGTTGTTGGTGATTTATCTAATTTAGAATATCCAAAGGTAAACCCTAGTTATTCTGCCACGGCTTCTTATGGTGTAGGAATTTCTACTACTCCGATGGCTCTTATACGTGCTTTTGCCATTATTGCTAATAAAGGCAAGGCAGTAACTCCTTATCTTGTAGAAAGCACCAGAGATAGCGCAGGTAAAAGCATAGCTTTAAGTATCCCTGATTCTACTGATAGTGCCCAGCAAATTGTTAATGCAGAATCAGCAGAAACTTTAACCTCAATGCTAGTAGGAGTTATTGAAAATGGATTTGGGGGTAATGCTAAGGTAAAAGGGTATAGTTTAGCAGGAAAAACTGGTACGGCCTTTGTTCCTTTAAAAGATAAGGCAGGGTATACTGAAGAAGAAATTCATACTTTTGTGGGATTTTTCCCAGCTTCAGATCCAGAATATATTATTTTAGTAAAAATGGATCAACCTCAATGGGGGGAAGGAGCTGCTAGTCAAACAGTTACTTTGGCTTTTAGAGAAGTTGAAAGTTTCTTAATCAATTATTACAATATCCCTCCAGATCAATTAGAATAAAGTTAATACAAGATGAAAAGAAAATTAATTCAATACAAATTAAAATTTTTAGCCAAACTAATTTTATGGCGCTATAAGCCATTAGTTATTGGGGTTACTGGAAGCGTGGGTAAAACCTCTACTAAAGAGGCGATTTTTACTATTCTTAATAAAAAATACAGAACAGCAAGAAATATTTTTAATTTAAATACTGAGATTGGATTGCCTTTAACAATTATTCAAGGCAAGGATGCAAAAAGAAATGTATTGCTTTGGTTTTATAATTTTCTTCATGCCTTAAGGCTTTTTATCTTTAAAAGCAAAAATTATCCTGAGGTTTTAATTTTAGAAATGTCTGAAGATGCTCCAGGAGTAATTAAGTATTTAGTTGATTTAGCTCAACCAACAATTGGTATTATTACTTTTATTGGCTCACCCCCAGTTCATTTAGAGCATTTTAAAAATACCAGTCATTTTATTGAAGAAATAAGTTATTTACCCCAGAGGTTATTATTAAAAGATACTTTAATTCTTAATGCAGATAATGAACCAGTTGTTGGGTTAAGAGAAAAAACCATGGCCAAAACTATTTTCTATGGTTTTGATGAAAAAGCTGATGTAAAAGTGAGTAATTATAAGTTAATCTTCTCAGGTAAAGATTTGAGTAAAACAGGGATGAGTTTTAGATTAGAATACAAAGGCAGTTTTGTGCCTGTAAGAGTAAAAAATGTTTTTGGAAAACCCCAAGCTTATGCCTTAGCTGCTGGAGCTGCTGTTGGTTTATCTCTAGGGATGAATTTAGTAGAAATAGCTGAAGCAATAAAAGATCATCAAATACCTGAAGGGAGGACTAAGTTTATGCCTGGAATTAATAATACTTGGATTTTAGATGATGCATATAATGCCAGCCCTGATTCAGTTTTAGCATCTCTGGATCTAATAGAATCAGCTCCTGCTAAAAGGAGGATTGTGGCTCTAGGGGCTATGAAAGAATTAAGTAATTTATCTGAACAAGCACATCAGCTGATTGGTTTGGCAATAGCAGAAAAGAATATTGATGTTTTTATTGGTATTGGTGAAGAAATGATTAAAGCAAGAGAATCTGCTTTGAAAAAAAATCCTAAAATACAAACTTTTTGGTTTAAAAACAGTGAACAAGCTAGAGAAACCATTAAAGGAATATTGCAAAAAGGGGATTTGATTTTAATTAAAGGCTCTCGAGCTATGCAGATGGAGAAAATAACTCAAGAAATTAAATTAGAGAACAATTAAAGGTTTTTAAGTTTTCTGGATAATACGTATTGGTTATGGTATATTTTTAATATTGCCCTCATCGTCTAGTGGCTTAGGACGCCAGATTCTCATTCTGGTAACACCGGTTCGAATCCGGTTGAGGGCACTAAATAAAAGAATGAAATTTTATAAAATTATTAATAGAACTAGAGAAAAATATTGGCTATTAATTATAGGTTGTTTTATTATTTCTTTAATTTTGAATTGGTTAGTTTTTGATAAAACAATTGCTAATTTTCCAGTAATTTTTCGTTCTAATGAATTTGGGATTAATTTTTTAGGCCATCGTAACTTAATTTGGGTTATTCCAGCTTTGGGAATGATCTTTATTAGTATTAATTTTTGGCTTTCTGAATTATTAAAAACTAAAGATAAAGACTTGAGTTGGCTGCTGTTTTTTGCTAATATGAGTATTGCTGTTTTAATTCTTTTAATCAGTATTCAGATATATATTCTTAATAGATAAATAATAAGATTTAAAATTTATATTATGTTAGCTGTAGTAGAAACTGGAGGTAAACAATATCTTATTGCTCCAGGGCAAAAATTAAAAATAGAGAAAATAAAAGGAGTGCAAGTAGGGGATGAAATAATCTTTGATAAAGTACTTCTTTTTGCAGATGAAAAAGGTGAAATACAAATTGGCCAACCTTATATTATTGGTATGAAGATTAGTGCTAAATGTGAAGAAGAAGGTAGGTCTAAGAAAGTAATTGTGTTTCGCTATAAATCAAAAACCAGATACACAAAGAAAAAAGGCCATCGACAGCCTTTTATGAAAGTATCAATAAAGGATTTAAAAGAAAAAGATCTGAAAGAAAAGGAAGAAAAAGATCTGAAAAAAAAGGATTTGAAGGAAAAGGATTTGAAGGAAAAAAAAGACGCTTAAGCGTCTTTTTTACTTTCTTCCTTCTAAGGCATTAACTAAGGTTTCTGCATCAGCAAATTCTACTTCTCCGCCTTGAGGCAAGCCCCTGCCTAATTTTGTTATCTTAATATCTAAATTCAATTCTTTAATTGCCTTTTCTAAAGTATAAGTAGTTAAATTTCCTTCAGAAGAGGGGTTAAGAGCTAAGATTATTTCTTTTACTTTTTGTGGGGTTTTAGAAACTTTTTTAATACGAGTTAATAGCTGGTTGATATTTAGTTTTTGTTTCTTGCTCTCATCTATTTCAGAAATCAAACCACCTAAGACATGATAAAGACCACGGTATTTATTTGTGTTTTCTATAGAAATAAGATCTGTTTCTTTTTCAACAACACAGATAAGGCTTTGGTCTCTTTGTTTTTGACGGCAAATTTTACATAGCTTACTTCCAGTTGATTCTTTTTCTGAGATAAAAAAACAATTAGGGCAAATCTGGGTTTTAGTGAATAAATTGGTAAAAGCACGATAAAAAGCATGTTGGGTTTCTCTTTTCTGATGCAATAACCAAAAGGCAAGGCGGGTTGCTTGACGAGGACCAATGCCAGGTAATTGACTAAAAACTTGAACAAAATCTTTTATGGGCTTTGGAAGATCCATTGCAATAATTAATTTATTCTTCTTCTGGTTGATAAATATTCTCTTCTTTTTCTAAATTACGAAAACTAGCTAATTGTTCATTAAAATACAGATTAGCTACACCTAGGGGTCCGTTTCGGTGTTTGGCAATTCTAATTTCTGCAATATTCTGTTTTTCTGTATCTTCCCTATATCGGTCTTCTCGATAAACAAAGAGAACAACATCAGCGTCTTGTTCTAAACTACCAGTTTCCCTTAAATCTGAAAGTCGGGGGATGCAAAGAGGGCCTCTTTGTTCAACAGCTCTAGAAAGTTGAGAAAGAGCGACCACAGGAATATTTAATTCTCTAGCTAAGGCTTTAAGAGAACGAGATATTTCACTATATTGCTGGACAGTGCTTTCTCTGGTAAGCGTAGGAGTAATAAGTTGAATGTAGTCTATAATAATCATTCCTAAATCAATTTGGGCTTGCAAACGACGAGCCATAGTTCTTATTTGCATTACAGTTGGTGAAGGAATGTCATCAATAAATATTGGGGCTTCAGCTAAACGAGATAAAGCGTCTTGAATAAGAGTAAAATCATTTGTTTCTCCAGCAGTTGAAAGAGCGCCAGTTCTTATCTTCCATAAATCTACTGTTGATTCAGCAGCAATTAAACGATCAACCACTTGTTCTTTTGACATTTCTAAACTAAAGATACCTACCGAGGCTTTTTCTCTTAATGCAGCATAACGAGCAATATCCAAAGCTAAAGAGGTTTTTCCCAATGAAGGACGACCGCCAATAATGATTAAATCAGATTTTTGTAAACCAGCTAATTTATTATCTAAGTCATTGAATCCAGTGCCAACGCCTCTTAATTTATCACCTCCTTTATGCAATTGATCTATGCGGTCAAAGGCTTTAATTAATTCTTCTTTTAAAGTGATAAAATCATAACCCACTGATTTTTGGGAAATAGAGAAAATTATTTGTTCTGCCTTATCTAGTACTTGATTAATATCTTCTGATTCTTGCCAACCTAGCTCAGCTATCTTATATGAGGCAGCTATTAAATCTCTTAAAACTCTTTTTTCATGTACAATTTGACCATAATGACTCACATGAGCACTACTAGGAGTTTTATTAACTAAAGATGTTAGAAAACTAGCACCACCTGTTTCTTCTAAAAGCTTTTTTTCTTTAAGGCGATTAGTAACTGAAAGAACATCTATGGGTGCATTTTTTTGGTATAAATCTAAAATGGCTTCATAAGTTATACGATGCTCAGGTTTATAAAAATCTTCTGGATATAAACTATCAGCTACTTTTGCAATAGCGTTTTTGTCAATCATTAAAGCTCCTAAAACAGATTCTTCAGCCTCAATGTTTTGTGGAGGCAGTTTGTTTTGAATTATTTTTGAATTATTTTCTGCCATAAATATTTAGATTTTATTTTTTGGTTGAATAATTGTTCCTTCTTTAGTGTCATTTATAAAATACCCTAAAGCCTCTATTTCTTTTCTTATTTTATCTGCCTCTGCCCATTTGGCTGATTTTCTCATTTTTTCTCTTTTTTCATTTAATAATTGTATTTCTTTAGGTAAAGGGAAGACTTTGATTTTATCCAAACCTAGCCCAAGTATTGTATCAAAAATTAAAGCTAATTGATATGTTTGTCTTGGATCTAATTTTTCTTTGTAATATTTTTTTATTAATTTCCAGAAAACAGCTAGGGCCTGAGGAGTATTTAAATCATCATTAATAGCTTTTTTAAATTCTTTTTGTATATCTATTAGGGCAGGAGAGAGCTTAACAGATGAATTAGGTTTAGTCTTTAACAAACAATGATAGATAAAATTAGAAATGTCATTTAATCCTTGTTGAGCATTATTTAAGGCTTGCCAGGAAAATTCTAAAGGTTTTCGATAATGGGCATTTAAAACAAGATAGCGATAAGATAATGGAGAATATCCTTTTTCTTCTAAATCATCTATTAGAATTACATTGCCAGTTGATTTTCCCATGCGCAAATCTTTTAAAATCAAAAATTCTCCATGAAGCCAATAATTAACAAATTTTTTCCCAGTGGCTGCTTCTACTTGAGCAATTTCATTAGTATGATGAATAGGTATTAAATCACTGCCGCCTGCATGAATATCTATGGTTTCTGCTTGTTCTGGAACAAAGGTCTTATTTTTAAATGCATTACCTAAATATTTTAAGTTAATAACCGCACATTCTATATGCCAACCTGGGAAACCTGTTCCCCAAGGTGAGGGCCATTCCATTTGTCTTTTTTCATCTGGAGATGAAAATTTCCAAAGGGAAAAATCAGTGATGTTCTTTTTTTCTGGAGAAAGTTCTATCCTCGCTCCGGCTTTAAGAGTTTTATTCAGTTTATCAAAATCCATATTAGTCAGTTTTCCATAATCCTTGAATTTAGAAGTATCAAAATAGATCCCATCTTTGGTTTTATATGTATAACCTTTTTTTTCTAAAACTTGAATTAAAGAAATATTTTCTTCAATATATTCTGTTGCTGGGGCAATGATATTTGGAGGCAAGATGTTTAATTTCTCACAATCTTTAAAAAAAGCTTGAGTATAAAATTCAGCTATTTGATAAGCAGATTTTTTTTCTTTTTTAGCGGTTTTTTCAATTTTATCTTCTCCAGTATCAGCATCTGATGTTAAATGACCTACATCAGTAATATTCATTAGATGATTAACTTGATAATCATTGAATAACAAGGTTCTTTTTAAAATGTCTTCAAAAACATATGTTCTTAAATTACCAATATGAGCATAAGAATAAACAGTTGGGCCACAAGTATAAAGACCAACTTTTCTTCCTTTTAAAGGCTTAAAAACCTCTTTTTTTCTAGTTAAAGTGTTGTATAAGTTAAGCATTAGATTAAAAAACTTTTGAATAATTCATTATTTTTTTAATTTTACCATGAGGCATAAACCCAGGCAAATTGATTCGGGGAAAGAAAGGGGATGGGAAAAAGAAATTTAAGATAGGTTCTAAATTAGCACTCTTGACTTTTGACTGCTAAATAGTAAAATATAGGATAGTTTTAATGATTACTAAAATTACAATAGAAAACACAGGGCAAGGAAAGGATAAGAATAGAAAAGAGATTATCCTTGAAGTTTTAGTTAAAGAATATCTTCAGACTGGAGAGCCAGTGGCTTCTGATGTTTTGGGTGAGAAATATGAATTGGGAATTAGTTCAGCAACAATTAGGAATTGTTTTGTGATATTAACTGAAAAAGGTTATTTACATAAACCTTATATCTCTAGTGGCCGAGTGCCAACTGATAAAGCTTGGAAGTTTTTTATTGAAAAAATATTTCAAGAAGATGATGATTTTTTAAATCATTGGGAAAAAATGTTTTCTGATCAGTTAGCAAAAGTTAAATTTAAACAAATTGAAAATCAAAAAAATAAGAAAAAGATAAAAGAACTAGTGGAGCTGATAGCAGATAAAAGTCATTCTTTTAGTTTTTGTTATTTAATTCAGGAAAAAGAATTAATTAAACAAGGCTTGAAATATATGTTCTCTGAAATGATAGCTGAGGAATTATTAAGTTTGGAATTATTACAAGAAATAGCTGAATCTTTAGAAAGATTAGAGATCAAACTAGAAAATATCAAAATAGATGAAACGCCTATGGTATTAATTGGTAAAGATAATCCATTTATCAAATCAGATCAATTTAGTTCTCTTTTAACTGTAATTTCTCAGCCTAAGGCAATCTTTGGTATCCTTGGTCCTAAAAGAATGCCTTATGAAAAGAATATTGCTATTTTAAGAGCTTTAAACAATTTAACAATATAAATGTATATGTCTAAAAAAAGACACAAGGATCATTTTAAAAAAACTGATTCTAAGAAAAAAGATGATAGGTTTGTTCAAGAAATAGAAAAACTAAAAATCGAAAGAAAAGAATATTTAGAAGGATGGCAAAGAGAAAGAGCAGATTTTAGTAATTATAAAAAGGGGGAAGAAGAAAGATTTAAAAAGGTAAAGAATTTTTCAAATGAAAGATTGATTAAATCCTTAATTACCATTCTAGATAGTTTTAACTTAGCCTTACAAAGCTTTACTAAACAAATACAAGAAGAACAAAATGAAAATTATATAAAAGGAATTACTTTGATTCAGAGTCAATTAGAAGATATTTTACAAAAAGAAGGAGTAGAGATAATCATTGCTAATCCAAAAGATGTTTTCGATCCAACTTATCATGAGGCAATAATGGAAATGGAAAAAGAAGGTTTTGAGCCTCAGGCAATTGTTGAAATGTTAGAAAAGGGATATCTTCTTAATGGAAAATTAATTCGTCCTTGCAGAGTATTGGTCGCCAAGGATATTAAAAAATAATAATTTAACAAATTTAATTTAAACAATTATGGCAAAAATATTAGGAATAGACTTAGGAACAACTTTTTCAGCAATGGCCACCATAGAAGGAGGTCAACCTAAAATTTTAGAAAACTCAGAAGGTGAAAGAACAACAGCTTCTATAGTTGCTTTTTCTAAAAGCGGTGAAAGATTAGTTGGAGCTATGGCTCGGCGTCAAGCAATTACCAATCCTAAAAATACAATCTATTCAGTTAAAAGATTAATTGGTAGAAAGTTTTCTGACCCTATAATTCAAGGAGATAAAAACCTTTTATCTTATGAGATTAGAGAAGATGATAATGGGGGGGTGGAAATTAAAATGGGGGATCAGTGGTATAAGCTTCAAGAAATTTCTGCAATGGTTTTGCAAAAATTAAAAACAGATGCTGAGGCTAAATTAGGTGAAAAGATAACTGATGTGGTCATTACTTGCCCAGCTTATTTTGATGATAATCAAAGAAAAGCTACTAAAGAGGCAGGGGAAATAGCAGGCTTTAATGTTAAAAGAGTAATTAACGAACCTACAGCAGCAGCTTTAGCCTATGGCCTAGAAAAGAAAAAAGACCAAGAGATAGTGGTTTTTGATTTTGGTGGTGGTACTTTTGATATTTCTGTTCTCGCTGTTACACCAGATACAATTGAAGTTAAAGGAACAGGGGGTGATACTCATTTAGGTGGAGATGATTTTGATCAAAAGATAATGGATTGGGTCATTCAGAATTTTAAAAAAGATGAAGGCATTGATTTAAGTAAAGATCCTTTAGCTTTACAAAGAATAAAAGAAGCTTCAGAAAAAGCTAAAAAAGAACTTTCTTTTACTAATCAGGTAGAGATAAACCTTCCCTTTATTACTTCTGATAGTGCTGGGCCAAAACATCTTTCTTATTCTTTAAGTCGTTCGATGTTAGAGGAATTAGTTGAAGAATACATTAAGAAATCAATAGAAATAACCAAACAAACAATTGAAGAATGTGGTTTACAGATTTCTGAGATAGAAGAAGTGGTTTTAGTTGGGGGTCAAACAAGAATGCCTAAGATTCAAGAAGAGGTAAAAAAACTATTTGACAAAAAACCTAATAAAGAAATTAATCCTGATGAAGTAGTGGCCATAGGGGCTGCTGTTCAGGCAGGAATCTTAGGTGGAGAAATGAAAGATGTTTTGCTTTTAGATGTTACCCCTCTTTCTTTAGGTATAGAAACCTTAGGTGGAGTAGATACGGTATTAATTCCTAAAAATACTACTATTCCTGTAAGTAAGAGCCAGGTGTTTTCTACAGCTACTGATAACCAAACATCTGTTGAAATTCATATTCTTCAAGGTGAAAGACCAATGGCAGCAGATAATAAATCCTTAGGTCGTTTTATCTTAGATGGAATTCCTTCTGCCCCTCGAGGCATTCCTCAGGTTGAAGTTAATTTTGATTTGGATGCTAATGGAATTTTAAATGTAAAAGCTAAAGACAAAGCTACAAATAAAGAACAATCAATTAGGATTGAAGGCTCTTCTGGTTTATCAAAAGAAGAGGTAGAAAAATTAAAACAAGAAGCTGAAGCTCATAAAGAAGAAGATGAGAAGAAGAAAGAATTAATAGAAGTAAGAAATAATGCAGAAACTTTACTATATAGTGCTGAGAAAAGCTTAAGAGAAGCAGGTGATAAAATTCCAGAAGATAAGAAAACCAAAGTGGAAGAGAAAATGAAAGAGCTGAAAGAAGTTTTAGCAAAAGATGATTTAGAAGAGATAAAAAATAAAACAACAGAATTTTCTCAAGTTTTATCAGAAATGGGAGAATATCTTTATAAAGAACAACAAGAATCTTCAGAACAAAAACCAAATGAACAAGAAGGACAAGAAAAACAAGAACCAGAAGACAAGCCCAAAGATGCTGATTTTGAAGAAAAAGAATAATCTGTTTGCTTGTTATTAATCCTGTGATATAATTTTATTAATGTCTCAAGAATCAAACCTCTATAAAGCTTATAAGTTAGCTCATAGCGATAGAGTTTTACTGATTAAAAAATTTATTTTAGCCATTGTTATTATTGTTTGTTTTGGGCTAGGCTCTATTTATATCCTTAATTGTTTAAATAGTTTTTCTAGTCTTAATTTAACAATGGCTATCTTATTATGGTCAATTGGAGTTTTCTTATTGCCCATATTTTTTTTGGTATTTGATTTACTTAATTTTTTACTCTGGAATTTAGGCATTAGTTTGGCGCCTTTCTTGTTTTTTTTGTTTAAAGGCCAATGGAATGTTTATTTCTTTGTCATTATTGGCTTGGTGTACCTATTATTATTGATTGCTAGGGCATATATGAAAAATGAAAGTAATAATTTATTAGAGCTTAATCTGAGACGCATTGTTTTCAGAGGTTCATTCTTCTTGCTTTTGGCCTTGGTGCTTGTTCTTGTTAGTTTGGTTTATTCTCAGAATAAATTAGATCTTTTAGAAGAAAGCTCAGAAAAGCTAATAGAAACGATTATTCTTCAAATTGAAAGCGCCCAAAATATTGTTAATGTTGAATCAACTGGAACTATAGATAGTATTTTAAAAAACTATTTAGAAAAAGAGGCAATTAATTTAGGGGAATTAGATTTAAGTACCCTTGGGGCAGAAGAGATTAATTTAGAGGATATTGAGATTGGTAATATGGATAAAGAGACTTTGTTGGAAGAAATGAAAGCTAATCTTTCTGATTTGCTAGATATACCCTTAACTGGTGAAGAAAAATTATCTTCATTAATAGTAAGCTGGGTAAAAAATTATTGGCTTAATATTTCTTTACCCATGAAATTTATCTTAGTGATTATAATCTTCATTTCTCTAATGAGTATTCTAAAGGTTGTAAATTTGGTGTTTTATCCTATTCTTGTTTTCTTTAGTTGGGTTTTTCTTCAAATTCTTTTATCAATAAAGTATTTGACTATTAAAAAGATAGGTGTTGAAAAACAAGAATTGAATATTGCTTTTAAATAAAGAAATTGATATGAAAGACTATTATGAAATCTTAGGTATTGGTCGTAATGCCACACCTGAAGAAATAAAAAAAGCTTTTTATAAATTAGCGCATAAACATCATCCTGATAAAGGAGGTGATGCAGAAAAATTCAAAGAAATTAATGAAGCTTATCAAGTTTTATCAAATAAAGAGAAAAGGGCTCAATATGATCAATTTGGTAGGGTTTTTGAAGGCCCAGGTGCTGATTTTAGAGAAGGTTTTGCTGGTGGATTTGATTGGTCAGGTTTTAATTGGCAAGGAGGTGATTTTCAATCTCCTTTTGGTTTTTCAGCTGGAGGTATTGATTTAAATGATATCTTAGCTGATCTTTTCAGAGGAGCAGCGGGGATGGATTCTAGAAGAACTAAGAGTCAAAAAACAAGTGCTAATAAAAAAGGCAATAATATAGAAGTTAGTTTAGAGATTAATTTAGAAGAAGCTGCCTTTGGTATTAAAAAAGATGTTTCTTTTAGAACATATCTTTCTTGTGAGCATTGTCAAGGAAAAGGTTATGAGCCTGGCTCTAAGTTAAAAGAATGCGCTAATTGTAAAAGTACAGGAACTATTAGACAATCACGCCGGACATTTTTAGGAGAAATTACTCAAATAATAGAATGTCCAAAATGCAAAGGTAAAGGCAAGATTCCAGAAAAACCTTGCAAGAAGTGTGGTGGTGATGGTCGTTATTATGGGAATAAGCAAATCAAGGTTGATATTCCTGCAGGCATTAGAGATGGAGAAACAATTAGAATTAGACATGAAGGAGAGGCTGGTTTCTTAGGAGGATTGAGTGGTGATTTATATATCAGAATAATTATTAAACCTCATGAAAGATTTGAAAGACAAGGAGATGATTTATACACATCTTTAGGAATATCTTTTACCGAAGCAACTTTAGGTAGTAAAAAAGAAATACAATTACTTGATAAAAAAGATGTTTTATTGAAAATACCAGCAGGCACAGAATCAGGAGAGATCTTTCGTTTAAGGAATAAAGGAATTAAGCATTTTAATGCCCCTGGTCAAGGCGACCTTTATGTAAAAGTAAGAATAAAAACTCCTAAAAAAGTTTCTGCTAAAGTTAAAAAACTTTTAGAAGATTTGGAGGAGGAGTTAAAGTAAAATAATAATAAAAAAATATTATGAAAAATTTTACAAGTTTAATTAAAGAAACTTTCCATATTTATAAGTTAAAATTAAAACCTATATTACTGCTTGTTTTTTTGGAAATTATTTTAGGAGTCATACTTATGTTAGTGATTTTTGGCTCTATATTTAGTGCTTTAATGCTTAAGGGACAAACTAGTTCTCTTGTGATAATAATTCAGAAAATTCTTACTTATTTCTTTCTCCTTTCTCCTTTTCTATTTATGTTTTGTTTTTTCTATTTATTTGCAGCTTCTTTAGTATTAGTTATGAAGCCTGTTGGGGTTTCTTTAAAAGAAGTGCTTAAAGAGACCTGGAAGAATTATTGGAATTATTTGATAATAGGTGTATTGGTATTTATTTTTGTATCTTTAGGTTTTGTTTTTTTAATAATTCCTGGATTAATTTTATCTATTTATCTATCTTTTTCTTTATATGTTTGCGCAGATGAAAAAAAGAAAGGTATGGAAGCTATAAAGAGAAGCTGGAATTTAGTTAAAGGCAATTGGTGGCAAGTTTTTGGTAGAATGTTAATGTTAATCATATTAACAATCATAATAGCTATAGGAATAAATGCATTTGGTGAAAATTATTCTGGTCCTTTTTTTGATCTTCTTGGTTCTTTTATTATTCTTTTAGTGCAAGCATTTGGTTCATTTTTCTCTATGATTTATATGTATCTAATATATCTCGATCTTAAGAAATCTAAAGAAATACAAACAACAATTCCTTCAATTGAAGAGAAAGTTTCTATATAATAAAACAGATGATGACCCTTATGAATTTTATATTTAATAGTGTTGTTTTAGGACTAGCTATTGGTTTAGTGATAGCTGGAATTTTATATTTCTTCTTAATAAAAAAAGTAAAACCTAAAAAAGAAGATGAACAATCTCTTTTATTGTTGCAAAATCAAATCCAAGAGATAAATCGAACCCTTGATCAAAAATTAGGAGAGATTCCTAATGTGATTCAAGATCAATTTGGACAAAGCGCTAAGATTATCAGAGAGGTAACAGAAAAATTAACTAAACTAGATGAAACTAATAAGCAGGTAGTTAATTTTGCTGATCAACTTAAAAGCCTTCAAGATATTTTAAAAAATCCCAAACAAAGAGGAGTCTTAGGAGAATATTATTTAGAAACAGTTTTAAAAAATGTTTTGCCACCTGGGACTTATCAAATGCAATATGGATTTAAGGAAGGCATAATTGTTGATGCTGTGATTTTTATAAAAGATAAAATTATTCCTATTGATTCTAAGTTTAGTTTAGAAAATTACAATCGTCTTTTAGAAACTAATGATGATGCTGAGAAGAAGAAATTAGAAGATAGTTTTAAATCAGATCTGAAAGCAAGGATAGATGAAACAGCTAAATATATTAAGCCAGAAGAGGGGACTATGGAATTTGCTTTTATGTTTATTCCTTCAGAGGCAATTTATTATGATTTATTAATTAATAAAATTGGAGCAGTTAAAGCCAACACTCGGGATTTAATAGAATATGCTATGGGTCAGAAAAAAGTAATTATTGTTTCCCCAACTTCATTCTTAGCTTATTTACAAACAGTGCTTCAGGGATTAAGAGCTTTGGAAATAGAAGAATCAGCCAAAGAGATTAAAAAAAGAGTGGAACAATTAACAAGGCATTTGACAAGTTATGAAACTTATATGCAGAAATTAGGTAATCATTTAGGTACTACAGTTAATATGTATAATTCTGCTTACAAAGAATTTGGCAAGATAGATAAGGATGTTTATCGGATATCAGGAAAGAAAATAGAGCCTGAAATTCTAGAATTAAATAAGCCTAAGGCAGAACCAGAAGAAGTAGATATTGACAGCGAGTAATTTTTAAGTAAAATAGTAATTAGCAATTAAAGTCGAAGATTGCTAAATAGAAAAATATTGCTTAAAGCTTTAAAAAGCTTTTATTGATTTTTTAGCAATATCTTTCTCTTAAAATAAATTTAGTAAAACAACAATGAATATTAAACCATTATTTAACAATATTTTCGTAGAAGCTGTTAAAGAAGAGAAAACTACTAAAGGTGGTATTTTTATTCCTGAATCAGCTGAAGAAAAACCTGGTGTTGGTAAAGTGATTGCTATTGGCCCAGGAAAAATTAACAATGAAGGAAAATTGATTCCTTTGAATATAAAAGTGGGGGATAAGGTTTTATTTACCCAATATGCTCCTAATGAAATTAAAATAGAAGAAAAAGAATATTTGGTTATTAAGGAAGATGATGTTTTAGCAATTATTGAAGAATAAAATCTTTATATAAATAAAAAATAAAAATAAAAAACTATTATGGCAAAAAATATTATATTTGATGAAAAAGCTCGTCAATCTCTTAAAAGAGGGGTTGATAAATTAGCTCAGGCAGTAAGAATTACTCTTGGGCCTAAAGGCTCTAATGTAATTTTAGATAAAGGATATGGCTCGCCAACAATTACTAATGATGGGGTAACCATAGCCAAAGAAATAGAATTAGAAGACAAGACTGAGAATTTAGGGGCTGAAGTTTTAAAACAAGCAGCAGAAAAAACTAGTGATATTGCTGGAGATGGGACGACAACAGCCATTGTTTTAGCTTGGTCTATGATTGCCGCTGGATTAAAAAATGTCACTGCTGGAGCTAATTCTTTAAGCATAAAAAGAGGTATTGATAAAACTGTAAGGATTATTGTTAAAGAATTAAAGAATATTGCTCAAAAAGTAGAAACTCATGAAGAAATAGCTAATGTCGGAGCTATTTCAGCAGATGATAGAGAGATAGGAAAATTAATAGCAGATATATTTGATGAGGTTGGAAAAGATGGAGTAATTACTATTGAAGAATCAAAAACTCTTGGCTTATCTAAAGAAATTGTAAAAGGATTACAATTTGATAAAGGATATATCTCTTCATATATGGTTACTGATTCTGAGAAAATGGAAGCGGTTTTAGAAAATCCTTCTATTATTATCACTGATCAGAAGATAACAAATATTCATGAAATTTTACCTTTGTTAGATAAGATTGTTCAAAGTGGTAAAAAAGACCTTTTGATTATTGCTGAAGATGTGGGTGGTGAAGCCTTAGCAACTTTGATTATTAACAAACTTCGAGGGACTTTTAATATTGTAACTGTAAAAACTCCTGGATTTGGCGATAGTAAAAAAGAACTTTTAGAAGATATTGCGATTGTTACTGGTGGTAAGGTTATTGCTGAAGAGTTAGGGATGAAATTTGATAAAGTTGAATTAGATGAATTAGGAGAAGCCAGAAGAGTTGTTGTTACTAAAGATAATACAACAATTGTTGAAGGTAGTGGGCAAGTAGATGCTATTCAAAACAGAGCTAAGCAAATAAGAAAAGAAATGGAAATTAATGAATCAGAATTTGAAAAGGAGAAATTAGAAGAAAGATTAGCTAAATTATCAGGTGGAGTAGCTGTTTTGAAAGTTGGCGCAGCAACAGAAATAGAGCAGAAAGAAAAACAACATCGAGTAGAAGATGCAGTGAGAGCAACTAAAGCAGCTTTGGAAGAAGGCGTGGTTGCTGGTGGAGGCATTGCTTTACTTAGAAGTGTTAATGTATTAAAATCTAAAGAGATTAGTTTTGAAGATGAAGATGAAAAAGTAGGTTTTGATATTGTTTGTAAGGCTTTAGAAGAACCAATTCGCCAAATAGCAGAAAATGCTGGAAAAAATGGAGATGTGATTTTAGAAGAAGCTAAAAAGCATAAAGGCAATGAAGGTTTTGATGCTCAAAAAGGAGAATTTGTTGAAATGTTTAAATCAGGTATAGTGGACCCAACAAAGGTAACTAGAAGTGCTTTAGAAAACGCTGCTTCAGTGGCTGGAATGTTCTTAACAACAAAAGTAGTAATTACTGATATTCCAGAAAAAAAAGATGATTTAGGAGGCGCTGGTGTTCCAGGAATGGGTGGTATGGGAATGCCAGAATATTAAAAAACAATTAACAAATAAAAAACATGACTATTTTTTGGATCGTTTTAATAGCTTTAGTCGCTTTTGCTATTGTTACTTATAACTCTTTAGTAAAATTAAGAATAAGGGTAAAAGAAGCTTGGGCAGATATTGATGTTCAATTAAAGAGAAGATATGATTTAGTGCCTAATTTGGTTGAATCTGTTAAAGGATATATGACTCATGAAAAAGAAGTTTTTGAAAAAGTAACAGAAGCTAGAACTAGAGCTATGGGAGCAGTTGATGCAAAAGATAAAATAGAAGCTGAGAATCAATTTGGCCAAACTTTAAAAACCCTTTTTGCTGTGGCTGAAAATTATCCAGAGCTTAAAGCTAATCAAAACTTTATTGAATTACAAAGAGAATTAGTAGACACAGAAGATAAAATTCAAGCTGCCCGTCGTTTTTACAATGCTAATGTCCGTGATTTGAATACAGCAGTTAAAGTTTTTCCTAAAAATATCTTTGCAAGTATTTTTGGTTTTAAAGAAGAAGCATTATTTGAAATCACTGAACCTGTAGAAAGAGAAGCGGTCAAGGTTGATTTTCAAAAATGACCCTTTATACTCAGGCTAGTTCTAATATTTGGAAAACGTGGTTTTTAATCACTGTCTTTCTTGTTTTAGTGATTTTCCTTGGCTGGATTTTCAGCTATATCTTAGAAACGCCATATATTCTATATGTGGCTGTTTTTATTAGTTTTTTAATGAGTTTTATTAGTTATTGGAATTCTGATAAAGTTATTCTTTCAATGACTAATGCTAAGCTAATAGCTAAACAAGATAATCCAGAATTATACAGAATAGTAGAAAATCTTTCTATTACTGCTGGCTTACCCATGCCTCGAATTTACATTATGAATGAATCAGCCCCTAATGCATTTGCTACTGGCAGAGATCCTAAACATGGAGTAATTTGTGTTACCCAGGGTTTATTAAATAAGCTAGATAAATCTGAATTAGAGGGAGTTATTGCTCATGAATTAGCCCATATTGGAAATCGAGATATTCTTTTAGCCTCAGCTGTGGTTGTCTTAGCTGGATTGATTGCAATTTTATCTGATTGGACTATGAGATCTATTTTTTGGGGCAGAAGAAGGGATAGTAAGGATTCTGCAGGAGCAATAATGTTTTTAATTGGTATTATTGCTGCTATTTTAGCTCCAATAGCAGCTACATTAATGAGATTAGCTGTTTCAAGAAAAAGAGAATTTCTAGCAGATGCTACTGGAGCATTATTAACTCGTTATCCTGAAGGTCTAGCTAGGGCTTTAGAAAAAATTTCTCAAGACCCAGAGCCTTTAAGAGTTGCTTCTAGCGCGACTAATCATCTTTTTATCTCTAATCCTTTAAAAAAAGAAAATATTGCTAAGCTCTGGATGACTCATCCACCAGTGCAAGAAAGAATCAAAGCATTAAGGCAAATGGATGTATAAAAATTGAAAATACCTTAGCTATTTGTTAAAATATTCTAAAGGTCAATACATTAAAGGTCGATAAGGTAATTTAAATAATAAATTAAAAAATATGGAACAAGATATTCAAAAAGAACCTACAACAGAACAACAAGAAAGTTCTCCTAAATTAGATGAGAATAAAATATTTGGTATTTTAAGCTATATTTCAATTTTATGCTTAATTCCTCTTTTTACTAAAAAAGATGATTCTTTTGTATATTTTCATGCTAAACAGGGATTAGTTTTATTTGGATTTGAAGTTGCTGTTTCTGTCATTTTTAGGATAATTACAGGAATATTCTTAGGTGCTCATATGGGTTTTGCAGCTTTAGGGATAATAGGTATTATTGGTTCATTTCTTACATTAATAAATATTGGTTTTGCAGTTTTAGCTATTATAGGAATTATTAATGTTTTTGGAGGAAAAACTAAGAAGCTTCCTTTGATTGGTTCTTTAGCAGATTTGATTAAATTTTAAACAGAATAAATTTCTTATCCTTTAAAATACAAGGATAAGAAATGGAGAGGTCGCATAGTGGTTTAGTGCGGTTGCTTGGAAAGCAGCTGTGTCCGTAAGGGCACCGTGGGTTCGAATCCCACCCTCTCCGCATTATCGTGCTAGCATGAAGAACTTTAAAACAGAGCCTTAAAAGGCTCTGTTTTTGGTTAAAAAGATTAATTTTCCTTTAAATTAGTTATTTTGGCAATTTATGTTTTTAGATATATGTACAAAATATGTTAAAATTGAAATAAATAAAAGATGAATAAAATTATGTCAAGAAAAAATAAATGGAGAAAAGTACTTGGGGATATTTTAACAGAGATAAGCATTGTCTATGTGATTTTTTTATTATTTTTTGCATGGGTTAACAAACCTTTTTTTTGGAAGATGCTATTATGGGGAATCGTCTTTTTAGGAATTTTGATTATTGTAGCAATCTTTATTAAAAGATCAAAAGTTCATAAACAAAGTCAATGGCATACCGATAGAGAACTATTGAAGTGGTTAAAAGGATTAAAACCATGGGAATTTGAAAAATACATTGCTGAATTATTTACAAAATTAGGATATAAAACTACTGTTACTGGCAGTGGTTATGATGGAGGAATAGATGTTATAGCAGAAAAAGATGGTTTAAAGCATTATATCCAATGTAAGAAATATATTACTTCAACAGTAAGTGTTAGTGAAATTAGGGATTTCTATGGCGCAATTGCTAATCATTTAGCTCAGG
This sequence comes from Minisyncoccota bacterium, assembly GCA_028695015.1. Classification (GTDB taxonomy): domain Bacteria; phylum Patescibacteriota; class Minisyncoccia; order UBA6257; family UBA6257; genus JAQTTC01. Next base: position 28,620 of record JAQVJR010000002.1, on the reverse strand, counting down.
CTAAAGGGTTTTTTATTACAACAAATAACTTTACCTTAGAAGCTGAAAGATTCGCAGAAGATAAACCAATTGAATTAATTGATGGTTATAAATTAATTAAATATATAAGGCTTTCTGAAAAATCTAAATAAATTCAAAAAATTAATTTCAAAGAGTAATTCTTCAAAATTAAATATGAAAAGTTTTAAAGAAAATGTTTATCAGGTGGTTAGGAAAATTCCTAAAGGTAAAACTTTGAGCTATAAACAAGTAGCTGTATTAATTGGTAGACCAAAGGCTTATCGGGCTGTAGGTAATGTTTTAAATAAAAATGATGATCCTACTGTTCCTTGTCATCGAGTGATAAGAAACAATGGAGAAGTTGGTGGTTTTAGGCATGGAACAGCTAAAAAGAGAAAACTTTTAAAATCAGAAAAAGCTAAAATTTAGTATATTATGAGAATTTTGAAAAACAAATATTTCTTATTAAGGCATGGTAAAACCATTCATCAGGCTGAAAAAAAAGACATTGTTTATGAATATCCTGATGATAGTCCTCCTTGTGATTTACTAGAAGAAGGTATAGAACAAATTAAATTAGTAAGTGAGAAATTAAAAGAAAAAAACATTGATTGTATATTTGCCTCTGATATCTTAAGGGTTAAATTAACAGTAGAAATTGTAGCTAAAATAATAGGCTATGATTTAGAAAAGGTTGTTTATGATAAAAGATTAAGAGATATTAATTGGGGAATTTTTGGTGGCAAGAATAAAAAAGAAGCTTGGGCTTATTATGATAATGATAAAATGAAAAAGTTTAAAATAGGAGTGCCTAAAGGCGAAAGCTGGAATCAATGCCAAGAAAGAATGGTTGCTGTTCTTAATGAAATAGAAAATAAATATGAAAATAAGAATATTCTAATTGTTTCTCATGGAGATCCTTTATGGCTTCTAGAAGGTTATTTAAAAGATAAAACTCAAGAAGAATTATTAGAAGAAAAAAATAAAAATAAGGATATCAGAACAGGGGAATTAAGGGAAATTTAAAGACTTGACTTTTTCTAATTATGGGTATATACTCATAACAGATAGTAAGTCGGCTATCTCAAATCTTAAAATATTAACAATAAATAAAAATATGCCAAGATTTGATGGAACTGGTCCTTGGGGAATGGGTCCTGGAACTGGTTGGGGCTTAGGGCCTTGTGGCGCTGGTCGTGGCTGGGGAAGAGGATATGGTAGAGGATATGGTAGAGGTTTTGGTCGTGGTTGGGATTATGCTCCTTATTATCCAACGAGGATAACTAAGGAAGAAGAAATGGAAATACTCGAAGAAGAGGCTGAAGATCTTGAAGAAGAATTGAAAGATATCAAACAACGATTAACCGAACTCAAGGGTCAGAAATAATAAAAGATTATTGGCCTCTTCGTGTATATTAATTAATATATATCAAGGGGCCAGTTTCTTTATTCTGTTACTAAATTAGTATTTATGGCTAGACCAAGACTTTATCGCAAAGTGAATTTTGATCCAGATGTTACTTATTTTAAACCTCAAGGGGTACCAATGAGATTTTTGGAAATTACAGAATTAACTATAGAAGAACTAGAGGCTTATCGTTTACGGCATTTAAATGATTTGGAACAAAGAAAAGCTGCTGAAAAAATGCATACCTCAACTAGTACTTATCAGAGAATACTTTATTCAGCTTATAAAAAAATAGCAGATGCTCTTGTTAATGGAAAAGCTATAAAAATCATTAAACATTGATCTTTTAAGTTATCCACAATTGACTTGACAAGGTTTTTGGATTTGCTATACTAATAATGCTGTCGTTTTTGGCTTGCCAGAAGCGGCAGCATTTTTTTATTCTAAGCCTATTTCTTTATAAACTTTTATATCTCTTGACAAATATTTTTCATTTGCTATACTTAGAATGCTGCTATTTAGAGAAGCTTGCTTCAATAGATAGCAGCATTTTTTATAAAAAGGTCGGCTTTAAAATTATTTTTAATAAAAAACATGGCTTTAGAAACTATTCCTGTTCCAGAAAAACAAACACAAATGCCTTTGATAACTAATGAAGAATTTCTAGAAATTTTTGGTGGTGGTGAAAAAGAAATAGTTGAACAATGGTTAGAAGAAAAAGGCATTGAGCCAGATGAAGAAGGCTATATCAAGGTAAATATAGAAGGTCAGATAGAAAGAGTTGATGTAGTTGATGATATTGGTAAATTCTATGAAATACAAGAAGATGATTTGGAAAATTAGAGCTTAGATAAACAAAAAATGGCTAATAAAAAGGCCATTTTTTGATTTGACAATCTATTTATTCAATGTTATTATACGATAAATGTACTTTGAAAATATAAAATGAAAGGGGTAAAAGATGAAACGTCATTTTCTGGTTAGATTTAATGGATGCTTGAATGGTAAAAAGAAAAAAATTAATTTGCTTTTATTACATGGAGTTAGAAATAATGAAATATCAGCTCACAATCTCGAACACTATCTATACATCAGAAGAGGTAAAGGAGAATTAGGTCATAAAAATGGCCCAGGCATGGCAGGATATCTAGAAGTTATCCGAGTAAGTAATCAAAGAGTGGTAAGATTATTTGAAGAATGTAAATTAGTATATATTAGCAATAATACAATCCCTAAAATTTATAAAGAAGTAAAGAGAGATCTGAAGATTCAGATTAAAGAAAAAGTTTTAAATGAAATGATTTTAATTAAACAGAAAGGAGGTAGAAGAAACAATGAATTTTCACGTTTTCGGAAAAAAAGACAAACAAAAAAGAATCGCCCAAAGCCCATTCATTGAGTTGGAAAAAAGAAGAATTGGTGATGTTCTAGCTGTAGGTATTGTGGCCATATTAATAATTTTCTCATTTTTTGCTCCAAATTTATTTTTTATGTTTTTTTATTTACTTTCAGCAATAAGTATTGGATTATTGCATATAAGAAACACAAAGAAAAAAAATTAAAGATAAATAGAAGAAAGTATGAGGGAGGTGAAAAGTAATGTTATTAAACACAAAAGTGTATTTTCTTGAAAAAAGGAAATTAACTCAGAAAACTATTCAGCAAATGATTAACGAAAAAGAAAGCAGAACTGGAGATAAAATTATTCTAACCATACTATTAGCTAGTATAATATTATTAATTTTGCTTTCTTATACATTATTAATTCATTAGAAAGGAGAGATTAATAATGAATCTAAATAAAATACTCGATATTCTAAAATATCTTTTTTTAAGCCTATTTAAAAGTAAAGGAAGGAGATGGTAAGCAAGATAATGAAAAATTGAAAAGGAGGAAAAAATGTTTATTTTGACTTTATTGCCTCAACAAATTCTTTTTTTCTTTTTATTTATTGCCCTTGGGGTAATAACATTTTTAGTCATATTAACTAAAGAGGAGGAAACAAGCTGGAAATTTTTTATTTTTTTTATTTTTACCGCTGTAGCATTATTTATCTACAATCTATATATAGCATCATTTCGGTGGTAAAATAAAAAACAAAAGGAGGGCATACCTCCTTTTTTATTTTATCTCCTTGATTAAAGTATTAAATGTTTTCCCTCTATCAAATTCATTTAGGAACTTTTCAAAACTAGTAGCCCCTGGAGAAAAAAGAATAATATCTTTTTTATGTTTTCTTAAATACAAACTATAAGATAAACATTCGTTTAATGATTCAAAAACTGAATAATTATTAGAATATTTTATTTTAATTAATTCTTTGATTAATTTTACACTAGCAGAGCCATTAAGGATGATTAAATTCTTTGGTGATATGGTTTTTTTGATTTGTTTAGCTAATTCATCATATTTTAGATCTTTATCAGTGCCCCCAGTAATTAAAATAAGGTTATTTTGTTTATTAGAAAACCTTTTTAAGGCAGCTATTGTTGCTTCTGGAGTTGTGGCGCAACTGTCATTAATTATTAAGAGCCTTGTATCTAATTGATATACTATTTGTTGACGAAATGTCATTTGAGGTAGTTTTGGTATTTGTTTTTTAATTTGAGTAAAACTTAAGCCAAATAACTTAGCAGCTAAAATGGAAAACATTAAATTACTTAAATTATGTTCTCCCCATTGTTTAGAAAATCCTTTTGCATTTAAAATTAATTGTTTTTTCTTATTCTCTTGGAAATATATATTATTATTTTGGTTAAAAACCCCGTTCTTATTCAAAGCAAGGGGTTTGTTTGATATGAAATAAATTTGACTTTTAGGTTTTAAGGAAAGAAAGAATTTAGTCCATTTATCTTGATAGTTTAATATTAGATAATTAGTTTTTTGTTGATTTTTAAATATATTAGCCTTAGCCATTGCATAGTTTTTCATATTGCCATGGCGATTAAGATGATCTCGGTATAAATTAGTAATGATAGCTATATTAGGTCCTTGATATTTGTTTTTTAATATTTCTAATTGAAAACTGGATAATTCTAAAACAACCGGGACATTTGTTTTGGTTTTATTTAAAAAAGATAAAACTGGACTTTCAGGTATATTACCGCCAATAATGGTTTGGGGATATTTTTCTTTTAATAAATATCCAATCCAATTAGTAATTGTTGTTTTGCCCCTAGTACCAGTAATTGTTATTAAAGGAGATTGGTTAAATCTCAAAAACAAGCTTAATTCATTTTCTATTAGGTTTTTCTCTTTTTTTGCTATTTGGAGATATGGATTGTTTTTGATTTTAACCCCAGGGTTGATAATTATAAGATTATGGTTTTTAAAATCTTTCTTATTATGGCCGCCAAGAGATAATTTTATTCTTGAGGAATATTGTTTTAATTTATTTAAAGATTGTTTTAAATCTCTCTTATCTCTTAAATCTGTAATGGTAATATTGGCTTTTTGTTTTAAAAACCAAAGACTAGTAGCAATACCACCACCTAAAGAACCTAGGCCAACAATTAATATCTTTTTATCTTTAATAAATTCTTTTTTACTTTCCATGATATATTAAACATATTTTAACAATTTTAAATTTAGAATACTATGTTTTAAAAAATCTTGACTTTTAAATCATATTTGCCATAATATTCTTGACGATCTTTTGATCGTCAAACGGTGGGGCTCTCTCTTCTGCTTGCAGAAGAGAGTCACCAGAGAGATAATTTACTTTGTAAATTATCTCTCTTTTATTTAATAAGAGGCTTATTTGCTATTATAAAGCTAAAACTGGTAGAATAAATTAATGGAATTATACGATATTATTATTATTGGTGGTGGTCCTGCTGGTTTAACTGCGGGTATTTATGCTGGTCGGGCTCAACTTAAATCTTTGTTATTTACTGGCTCGCCTCCAGGGGGTCAATTAATGCTTTGTGAAGCCATAGAAGATTTTCCTGGATTTCCAGAAAAATTAAGTGGTCCTGAGCTTTTAGAAAAGATAACTACTCAAGCTAAGAAATTTGGAACTGAGATTTTAGATAAAAATATTATCTCAGTGGATTTTAAAAAAAGACCTTTTACAGTAAAAACTCATGAAGGTAAAGAATATTTATCAAAAGCCATAATCATTGCTACTGGTGCTTCTAATAAATGGCTAGGCTTGGAAAGAGAAAAAGAATTAATTGGTCGTGGTATTTCTGTTTGCGCTATTTGTGATGGTTTTTTCTTTAAGAATAAAACTGTTGCTGTTGTTGGTGGTGGTGATAGTGCTATAAAAAATGCCATTACTTTGACTAAATATGCTGAAAAAGTATTTATCATTCATCGTCGAGATAGTTTAAGAGCTTCTAAAAGAAATCAAGAGCAAGTTTTAAATCATCCAAAGATAGAGATTATTTGGGATTCAATAATAACAGGATTAAAAGGGGATAGTTTCTTAAATGGTATTAACATTAAAAATGTAAAAACCAATCAAGAGAAATTATTAGAAGTAAATGGTTTATTCTTATCTATTGGTTATCAACCTAATACAGATATTTTAAAAGGACAAATAGAATTAAATAAAGATGATTCTATTAAAATAACAGAAAATACCAAAACATCTATTCAAGGTGTTTTTGCTGCTGGTGATGTTTGTGATGCTAAATACAAACAAGCAATCACTGCTGCTAGTTGGGGAGCTATGGCTTTGATAGATGCTGATAAATGGTTAGCTGAACAAGAATCTAATTGACGACTATGCTAATTTAGGGTATAATCTATTTAGTAGTTTGAAATAGATGAAAGGAGGGGTCTTAGATGACTCAAAAGACCAAACCTAAAAAAAGCATTAAAACTAAGGCAAAAAATGTATTGTTTGATATTGTTACTATATTTTTTGAATTGGCATTACTCTGTTTTGTGTTATTTTTACTAATAACAATAGGATTGGCTGATATGTTTAGGGCGCTTAAAATGCCAAAAGTTGCTCAAAAAATAGAACAATTTGAAGAATGGGTTGAGAAAATTTCAGAAAAATTTGTCTTACTATTAGAAAAACCCTTAAATTGGTTATTTAAAGATTAAGGGCGTTAATAATAAAAATTAATCAACGCCCTTTTTTATTTAGTCAAAACATTATAAGATATATTAATAATGGATATCTCTCAATTTAATTATCATTTACCAAAAAAATTAATAGCTCAAGAGCCAACAGAGATGCGAGATCATTCTCGTCTTTTAATATTAGATAGAAAAACTGAAAAAATACAACATGAGTACTTTTATAATATTATTGATTATCTTTCAGAAAATGATGTTTTAGTTTTTAATGATAGCAAGGTTGTGCCAGCACGTATTTATGGTAAAAAAGAAAATACTCAGGGTAAGGTAGAAATTCTTCTTATTCGTCCTCAAGATAAACAAGTTTTTGATTTTATAACTTGGCCCACAGATTGGGTAATTATTGGCAAACCAGAATTAAAAACAGGGCAAAGAATAAAATTCAATGATAATTTATTTGGAAAAATCAAAGAAAAAGTAAATTATGAAAGAATAATTAGTTTTAATAAAACAGGTGAGGAATTAAAAAAAGAAATCTTATCTCTAGGCCAAGCTCCATTGCCACCATATATAACCCAACCCACTCAACGCTCTTTTAAAGAATATCAAACTATTTATGCTAAAAAATATGGTTCTGTTGCTGCGCCTACAGCTGGATTTCATTTTACAAAAGACTTGATAGATAAAATAAAAGAAAAGAATATTCAAATAGAATATGTAACCCTTTATGTTGGTTTAGGAACTTTTCTTCCAGTTAAGGTTCAGAATATACAAGATCACCAAATGCATTCAGAGTTTTTTGAATTAAATGAACAAGCTGCTAAAAGATTAAATCAAGCAAAAAAAGATAAAAAAAGAATTATTGCTATTGGAACAACCACAGTAAGAGTTTTGGGATCTTGTATACATAATTCTAAATTACAATCAAAAAAAGATTGGACAAATTTATTCATTTACCCAGGATATGAATTTAAGTTTGTAGATGCTTTAATTACTAATTTTCATTTACCAAAATCAACCTTATTAATATTAGTTTCAGCTTTTGCAAATAAAGATTTAATTTTAAAAGCTTATCAACAAGCTATTGATAAAAAATACAGGTTTTTTTCTTTTGGTGATGCAATGTTTATTCAATAATGCCTATGTTTAAAATATTAAAAAAATCTAAAAAAGATAGAGCTCGCTTAGGTAAGGTTTGTACAAATCATGGAGATTTTCAAACCCCTATTTTTATGCCTCCTGGGACTCAAGCTAGTGTAAAAGCTATTGGGCCTGATGATTTAAGTAAAATAGGTGTAGAAATTCTTTTAGTCAATACTCTTCATTTAGCTCTTCAGCCAAGTGAAAACCTAATTTATGACCTAGGAGGTGTTCATTCGTTTATGAACTGGTCTGGGCCTATTCTGAGCGATTCTGGGGGGTTTCAAGCATGGAGTTTTGGTCAAAATAGGACTAAAAGTGGTAAAAATATGGCTAAAATTAGAGAGGATGGTATTGAATTTTCTTCACCAATAGATGGTACTAAGCATTTTATTACTCCTGAAAAATCAATAGAAATTCAACATAAATTAGGCGTTGATATTATTATGGCTTTTGATGAATGCAGTCCTGATAATGATGATAAAGAATATGCTAAAAAATCCATGAACAGAACTCATAAATGGGCTTTAAGATCTTTAAAAAAACATCAAGAATTAAGTAAACAATATCAAAATCAAGATAAAAAACCACCTCTAATTTTTGGTATTATCCAAGGAGGTATTTTTGAAGATTTGAGAAAAGAATCAACTAAGTTTATTACCAGTTTAGATTTTGATGGTATTGCCTTAGGTGGAGAAACAATTGGTTATAATATGCCTCGTACTTTAGAAATTCTTGATTATCTTCAGGATTTATTACCAGAAAACAAACCTCGATATACTATGGGCTTAGGTTCTTCAGCTCAAGATATTATTGAAGTTGTTAAAAGGGGAGTTGATATGTTTGATTGTGTTGCCCCAACAAGAACTGCCAGACATGGTTCTCTTTATACAGCACAGGGGAATATTCGTATCTCTAATAGTCAATTTAAAAAAGATATTCAGCCCATAGAAGAAAATTGTGATTGCTATACTTGTCAAAATTTCTCTCGGGCTTATCTTAATCATCTTTATTCTGTAAAAGAACCTCTTTATCTTAGATTAGCTTCTATTCATAATTTAAGATTCATGATAAGGTTAATTCATAAACTTAGAGATGAAATTTAATTCTATGCTTATTCATACTTGTTGCGCTCCTTGTGCCTTACCCATAATTGAATATTTATTAAATGAAATACAAAACAAAGACATTGTTTTGTATTTTTACAATCCTAATATTTTTCCAAAACAAGAATATATTAAAAGATTAGAACAAGTTAAGAAAATCTCTGAGATTTATAATCTAAAATTAATTATTGATGAATATGAGCATGATAAATGGCTTGAATATCTTAAAAAATCATTATTACATTCTTTAGAATCTTATTTAGAAAATGATAAAAGATGTTTAAATTGTTTTGCTTTTCGTTTAGATAAAACAGTTGAATTTGCAAAAGAAAATGGTTTTAAAGAATTTGCTACAACTTTAAGTATTAATCGTTTTAAAGATATTAAGTTTATTAATGACTATGGTTTTAAGATAGCTAAACAAAATAATCTTAAATATATAACCTTTGATTTAGAACCTTTTCAAGCTTATCAAAAAGAACAAGAATTAATTAAAAAACACAACCTCTATTCTCAAAAATACTGTGGTTGTGAGTTTTCTATAAAATAAATTCTGGACTTGCTTTTATGGTAAAAATTTACCATAATTATGGTAGAAATTAACCATAAGGGAATATGGTCATACGCTCTAAAATCACAAAAAAACTTCTTAATTATTTCTTCCTTAATGAGGATGAAAGGTTTTATATTAATGAAATAGCCAAAATAATCAAAGAAGATCCTAAAAATGTGCATACAAAACTTATAGAACTTAAAGAGCAAGGGATTTTAGATGATGAATTTCAAGGAAATCAACGTTATTTTTTTATTAATAAAAATTATCCACTTTTAAAAGAATATCGAAATATTGTATTAAAAAAAATCGGGTTTGAGAAAATTCTAAAAGAAAGATTGGAAAAAATAAAAGGCATTGATTCTATTTATATTTTTGGGCCTTATGCTGATAATAAACTTTCTCCAGAAAGCGATATAGATCTTTTAATTATTGGGGATTTTGATACTCTTGAGCTTCAAAAACATCTTTTAGAAATTCAACGATTAAGCGGTAGGGAAATTAATTCTATAGAACTTGCTAAAAAAGAATTTGATAAAAAAATGAAAGAAAAAGATTTTTTCTTAGGAAATATTTTTTCTAAAAAATACATTAAGATAATATGAAAATCACAAAAGTTTCTTTATCATATAAGTATTAGATAAACGATATCCTAATTTACGATAATATTCTCTAACTCCTATGCCGCTAATCACGGCTATTTTATTATATTGAGTATGTTCTTTAACAATCTTTTCTGCTTGTTTCATTAATTTACTACCCAAACCTTTATGTTGGATATTAGATTTCTTGTCTTTTTTTAAAGGCGCCACTATACCATAACTATGTAATTCACGTATGAGAGCAGAATCTTTAAGATAAGGAAAAGTCCATTCATTTGGTAAACGCAATCTTAGAAAAGCTAAAATCTTGTTGTTTTTTACATCTTCATAAGAAAGAAAGATTTCCTTACCATTATGAGCCATATATTCTCTGTGAATTAATTTAACATTCTTAAAATCAATTGGAATATCATAAGGTTCTCGACATCTTATACATTGACAGGATTTGTTTTCTTCTTTCATCTGAGCTTGAATTACTTGTCTTAAATTTGAAACTTTATTCCCAGCAATAATATTATTAGCAGGAATATCACGAATGATTCTGATAATCCTAACATATGAAGGGATTTCCTCTTTGATTTTAATTAAAAGATTTATTAGCTGTTTTTCTGTATATGGTTGGTATTGTTTATCTAAAAACATTTTATACAAAGGTGCGGTTTTTAAAACAGCACAAGGATAGATTTTTAATTGATCTGGTTGAAAATCAGGATTAGAAAATAGTTTAACAAACATCTTTTCATCTTTTTTTAAATCAGAACCAGGTAAATTAAGCATCATATGATAAGTGATTTTAAATCCAGCATTTTTCAATAATTTTGTTGCTTTTATGGTTTGATCAACTAAGTGACCTCTTTTATTAAATTCTAAAACATCATCTTCTAGGCTTTGAATTCCTAATTCCACTCTAGTAACACCTAATTTTCTTAATCTTTCTACTTCTTCTAGATTAATATAATCAGGTCTAGTTTCTATTGTTAGACCAATAATCCTATTATCTGTTTTTTCATTAATCTTTTGAGCTAATTCTAAGCTCTTAGATGTTTTATTATTAGCTCCATCAAAGCATCTCTTAATAAACCAATTTTGGTATTTTTTAGGATAATATGACCAGGTACCTCCTAAGACAATTAATTCTATTTTATCTGTTGGGTGTCCATTAGCTCTTAAAGCTTGAGTTCTCATTTGGATTTGCTTATATGGATCAAACTTATTTAATAAAGCCCGCATACAAGCTGGTTCATCAGGTAAATAGCTTTTAGGCATATTAGATATATCAGGGCAATACAAACAATTTCCTGGACAAGGATAAGGTTTAGTAATTACAGTAATAGCTACAATGCCTGATAAAGAACGAATTCTAGCTTTTTTTAACAATCCTTCTAATTGTTTATTAGGTAGGATTTTCTTTAATTGAATTAATTTTTTATAGCTTTTTAATAATTCAGAAAAAGGAATAAAAAAATTATGAAATTCTTTACTAACTTCCCTTTGAATTTCAATAATCTCTTGTTTAGTAGATACTTGTTGTTTATTAGCTCTTTCTACTATTATTTGAGCTAATTTTTCTTGATTTTTCATGATGTTTCTTATTATACCCTAAGCATTCCTTGTTTTCCAAAAAAATGATATAGTATAAAAACGGTGGGGGTTTTTTATTTAAATAAATAGAATTATAGAAAAATTCAGAAATAATGGAAAAAGAAGCAAGGGCGAGGATTAAAATTAATGATTTGCTCCAAAAATCTGGTTGGAGATTTTTTGATAATAAAGATGGAAAAGCAAATATAAAACTAGAAGGTAATATTGAAATAGAGGAGCTGGGAAATGATTTTCAAAAATCTAGTACAGGTTTTGTAGATTATCTTTTATTAGATAATCAAAACTTTCCAATCTGTGTTTTAGAAGCAAAATCTGAAAGTAAAGATCCTTTAATTGGCAAGGAGCAAGCTCGCCGATATGCTAATAGTCAAAATGTTCGCTTTATCATTCTTTCTAATGGTAATATTCATTATTTTTGGGATAAAGAATTAGGCAATCCAACAAGAATTTCTACATTTCCAACCCTTCAAAGCTTAAAAGGTAATAAAGAATTTACTCCAGATACTAATAAAATTATAAAGGAAGAAATAAAAGAAAATTATATTGCCTTAACTCAAAACCCTTTTTACGAACAAGACCCACGATGGCCTGATGAACAAAAAAGGCAGTCATTTATTTTTGATACTGGCTTACATTTTCTTCGTCAATATCAACTTGATGCTATAAAATCTTTACAAAGAGCTGTTTCTGAGGGTAAAAATCGCTTTCTCTTTGAAATGGCAACAGGTACTGGTAAAACAGTTCTTGCTTCTGCAATTATTAAGCTTTATCTTAAAACTAACAATGCACGCCGTGTTTTGTTTTTAGTTGACCGTTTGGAATTAGAAAATCAAGCTGAAAAAGCATTTAAAAAATTCTTACAGCCAGATTATCATACAGTTATTTTTAAACAGAATAGAGATGATTGGCGTAAAGCTGAAGTTGTTATTACCACAGTCCAAAGCATTTCTCATAATAATAAATATCTTAAAATCTTTACGCCCACTGATTTTGATTTAATCATTTCTGATGAAGCCCATCGTTCAATTTCTGGAAATAGTCGCACCATTTTTGAATATTTTATTGGCCATAAATTAGGTTTAACTGCTACTCCAAAAGATTATCTTAAAAATCTTAGTCAGAAAGATATTAATGAACGTGATCCTAGAGAAATGGAAAGACGCAATCTTTTATCTACTTATAAAACATTTGGGTGTGAGAGCAGTGAACCAACTTTTCGCTATACACTAGTTGATGGTGCCAAAGATGGATTCTTGGTTTTACCAACAGCCATAGATTGTCGTACAGAAATAACGACTCAGCTTTTATCTGATGAAGGTTATGCAGTACAGGTACAAACAGAGGAAGGGGAAGAAGAACAAGTTATTTATAACCAAAGTGATTTTGAAAGAAATTTCTTTTCCGAACAAACAAATTCTGAATTCGTAAAAGCATTTATGGATAATGCTGAACGTGATCCCATAACTAATGAAATAGGAAAAACAATCGTGTTCTGTGTTAGTCGTAAGCACGCTTCAAAGATTACTCAGATATTAAATGAATTTGCTATGAAAATGTTTCCTGAAAAATACAATTCTGATTTTGCTGTTCAGATTACTTCAGATGTTCCAAGTGCTCAAAAAATGACTATTAATTTTGCTAATAATAAACTTAATGGATTTACTAAATTTCTAGAAGGTTATAAGTCTAGCAAAACAAGAGTTTGTGTAACTGTTGGAATGATGACAACTGGTTATGATTGCCAAGATGTATTAAATCTTTGTTTAATGAGACCAATTTTTTCACCAACTGATTTTGTTCAGATTAAAGGACGTGGTACTCGTATTTATACTTTTAAGCATTCAGATAGAGATAATGAAGTGAGAAAAACAAAGGAAGGGTATAAACTTTTTGATTTTTTTGCTAATTGTGAATATTTTGAAACGAAATATCCCTATGATCAAGTTATTAAATTACCTCCAAGAAAAAAAGGCATAACAGAAAAGCTAGCCCCAGTACCATTAGTTGATAAAACTTCAATTAACATCCCTGATCCTTTAAAGATGATGGAAGTAATGACTTTTGAAGGAAATATAATGCGTGTAGATAAAGAACTTTATATTAGCCGGTTTGAAAATACAGTTAAAGAGGCTGCTAAAAAACATAATGAATTTAAAGAAGCTATTAAGAATGGTGATTATGAATTAATGGAGCAGTTTGTTAAAGAAAATATATTCAATAAACCAGAAGATTTCTTTACCTTAGAGCGTATTAGGCAAGGATATAAAGCTGACCGTCATATTTCCTTTTGGGAAATAATGGATAAAGTTTTGGGACGTATTCCACGTTTTAAATCAAAAGATGAATTAGCGCAAGAAGAATTTGAAAAGTATTTAGTTAATTCAGAAATTAAGCCGGAATTGTATTACGAAGCACGTGAATTTTTTAGAAGCTATTTAGTAGATGAAAACTTCCGAACAGTAATTAATCAAAAACGTTTTAATGAATTAGCTGGAGATCCAACAATAATAGAGGTTTTACAAAAACTTGGCAAAGAAGATTATTTAACTAAAATCCCTGAATATATAAAAGATAATGTTAGGCTAAATGCTTTTGTTTAATTAATATGTTAACCGCAGAAACAAAAAGAAAAATAGATTACTTGCGTGATGTGCTTGTTGGTAAAATTCCTGTGCCTTCTCAACAGATAGAACAAATCACGCTTAGTTTAATTTATAAGTTCATGAGTGATATTGATGAACAGAATGAGGAATTAGGCGGTAAATTATTTTTTTCTGGTGAATATAAAAAATATTCTTGGAAAAATATAATGGATCGTTCTCTCGCTGGGCACGAAAGAGTTTTGCTTTATTCTGAAGGATTAGAAAAAATGAGCACGAATAATAAACTACCGCAGCTATTCAGGGATATTTTTAAGGGTGCTATTTTACCATTTAAAGATCCGGCCATATTAGATTTATTTCTTAAAGGAATTAATGAATTTAAATATGATCATAGCGAAGAGTTAGGAAACGCTTTTGAATATCTTTTATCAACTGTTGCTGGACAAAAGAAAGCAGGCTATTTTAGAACACCACGTCATATCATTGATTTTATAGTTGAAATAGTTGACCCACAAAAAGAAGATAAGATATTAGATCCAGCTTGTGGTACTGCTGGTTTTCTTATTGCCGCTTACAAACATATATTAAAAAATAATACAGATAAGAAAATGGGCAGGCCAGGTTCTTTATTGACTTCTACAGAAAGAAAAAAACTGACGAATAATATAGTAGGTTATGATATATCTCACGAAATGGTACGTTTATCACTTGTAAATCTTTATTTACATGGTTTCGCTGAACCTGGCATCTATGAATATAACACTTTAAGCAGTTTAGAGCGTTGGGATGATGCTTTTGATTGTTTACTAGCTAATCCTCCTTTTATGACTCCAAGAGGTGGTATAAAGCCTCATAATCGCTTTCTTATACAATCTAAACGGTCAGAGGTATTGTTTGTAGACTATATAGTAGAGCATCTAGCTCCTAATGGAAAAGCTGGTATTATTGTTCCAGAAGGTATAATTTTTCAATCAGGTAGAGCCTATAAACAGCTTCGTAAAATACTTGTTGAAGACGGACTTTGGGCTGTTGTTTCTTTGCCACGAGGAGTATTTAATCCTTATGCTGGTGTCAAGACTAGTATCTTGTTTTTCAGCAATCCAATAGCACGAAAAGTGAAAGAAATTCTATTTGTCAAAATTGAAAATGATGGTTTTGATCTAGGTGCACAAAGGAGAGAAATAGATAAAAATGATTTACCCAAAGCTTTAGAAATTATTAAAAAATATAAGCAAACAGTTCAGCAAGATAAAAAATTTAATCTTAGCGAAAAAGAGCAAAAATTAGCAAGTGTTATCAAAAAAGAAAAGATTGCCGAGGACGGGGAATATAATCTTTCTATTAACCATTATGCCAGCAGTGAAAGAGGAATTGGAATGGAAGCGACGTGGCAAATGGTGGAATTAGGAAAATTAATTGAATTCTTGCAAAAATCAAAAAGAAAAGCTGGCGATGGTAAACTTACTGGAGATTATCCATTTTTTACTTCAAGTCAAGTACAGGATAAATGGTTTAATGTAGCTGACTATAAAGAAGAAGCCTTAATTTTAGGCACAGGAGGCATGGCGAGCGTTCATTTATCAAGAAATTTTACAACCTCTGCTGATGTTTTCGTTATTAAAAGTAAAACCAAAGATTTAGACAATACGTTCTTATATTACTGTCTTAAAAATAATATAAATGTTCTTAATGCTGGTTTTAGAGGAGCGGGACTTAAGCATTTGTCAAAACAATATTTAAGGAAAATTCAAATCCCTCTCCCGCCAATGGAAGTTCAAAAACAAATTGTTGCGGAGCTTAATAATTATCAAAAAATCATAGACGGTGCGAAACAAATAATAGAAAATTATAAACCAATCATTGAAATTAATCCAGAATGGGAAATAAAAAGATTAGAAGAAATTGTAGAAATAAATAAAAATTCCATTGATCCTATAAGCACTTATGGAAATAAATTATTTTACTATGTTGATATTTCTTCTGTGGAAAACACATCTGGTAATATTTCTTTTAGGAATAAAATAAAAGGCGATGAAGCACCAAGTAGGGCAAAAAGAATTGCTCAAAAGGGAGATATTTTATTATCTACAGTTAGACCAAATTTAAAAGCTTTCGCATATTTAAACGAATTGCCAAAAAATACAATAGTTTCTACAGGTTTTGCCGTCCTTGCTCCAAAAAAGAATGTTATTGGTAAATATATATATTACGTACTTTTCTCTGATTACTTGCAAAATCAAATGATTTTAAGAATGGAGCGAGGAGCATACCCAAGTATAAACCAAAACGATATTCAGAATCTCCAAGTACCTTTGCCACCAATAAAAGTTCAAAAACAAATTATCGAAGTGCTTGATTTGGAGCAGAAAGCTATTAAGGCTAATAAAGAGTTGATTAAGTTTTTTGATCAAAAGATTAAAAATAAAATTTTAAAACTTTGGAAATAATAAATTAAAATTTAAATAAAATAAAATATCTATGATAAATTTAAATATTCCTCACAAAATGCCTAAAAAAGTATTATCATATTACTTATTGAACTTTGTTGTTTTAATTATTTTCTTTTTAATTCTTTTATCTATCCTTAATGCCTTAGAAGTTGGGGCTATTTTAATACCAGGATTAATATTCTTTGTCTTTATTCCTGCTTTCTTTGTTTTGTATTTACATTATTTAAACTTTTCTTTTATAGTGAAAGAAGATGGTATAGCTATCAAATCTGGAATTTTAGTAAAAAGATCAAAATTAATACCATCTAATAGTATTCAAAATATTGAATTAAGATCAGGTATATTAATGCGTTTCTTGCAATTAACAAAAATAAATTTTTGGACTTCATCACCAGCTCAAATAAAAATACGTAATAAAAAGTCAGAACATACACCTGACAGCTCTTTTGTCCTCTTTACAAAGGATGCTATTTGGTTACAAGAATTTATGCTAAATAAGCGTGAACAAATTTGAAATCACTCTTTTCTCATGATATAATACAAAATAATTGAATATTGTTAGTTATCAAGAGTCCGGGGAGGAAACTGGTCCTGAGATCCGGCAGCAACCCTTTAAGATGACTTCTTAAAGAAGGTGCTAAATCCAGCCCTAATTTAGGGAAGGATAATAAGGTCGATTTTTAATTTAAGAAACTCCTTCTCTAAAGAAGGAGTTTTAATTTTAAATCAATATGAATTATGAAAATCAAAACAGCAGAATTTGTTTCTCCAAAACATCCTGATAAAACCTGTGATCAAATTGCAGATAAGATTTTAGATTATTATCTTGAAAAAGATAAAGATAGTCGTACAGCTATAGAAGTTATCGGAGGTCATAATAAAATTGTCATTATTGGAGAAATTAAAAGTAAAGCCAAGATTAGTAAAAAACAAATTACAGATATTGTTTATAGCTTAATTAATAAGAATTATAATTTAAGTATTAATCTAGTTGAACAAAGTCCAGAAATAGCCCAGGGAGTAGAAATTGGTGGAGCAGGAGATCAGGGGATTATGATTGGTTATGCTACTAAAGAGACAAAAAGCTTAATGCCTTTAGAATATGAACTAGCAAGGGATTTATGTCAAAAGATTTATGAAAAATATCCCTTTGATGGCAAAACCCAAGTAACAATAAAAAATAAAGAAATATCAACAGTAGTTGTTAGTTTTCAAAATGTTCCTCAAAAAGATCTTGAGAAATTAGTAAAATCTCTAATAAAAGCAAAAGAATATTGCATTAATCCTTGTGGTGATTGGAGTATTGGTGGGTTTGATGCTGATACTGGTTTAACTGGAAGAAAAATTATTGTTGATAGTTATGGACCAAGAATACCTGTTGGTGGAGGTTGCTTTAGTGGCAAAGACCCTTCAAAAGTTGATCGTAGTGCTGCTTATATGGCAAGGAAAATAGCCATAAGTTATTTAAAAAAATACAAGGCAAAAGAAGTTTTAATTAAATTAGCTTATGCTATTGGCCAAAAACAACCTTTAATGAAAAGTGCTCTAATAGATAATAAGGAAATACAAATTAAAGGATTTGATTTAACCCCTAAAGGAATTATTGATTTCCTAGATTTAAGAAAACCTATCTATTTCAAAACTAGCCAATGGGGGCATTTTGGTAATGATTTTCCTTGGGATAAATAAATTTTTGTAAATTCAAGTAAAAGAATGTAAAATATAGCAAAGAGAAAACAAGCATTAAAGTTTATAAAATAAAAGAGCACCGCTTGAGGACAAAACCTAAAGAGGTGCTTCTTCCTATGAATTCTAATTGTATATTAATTCTCTTATATAATTTTGTCAAATGTTTGTTTATAAAAACCTAAATTAAAATAAATTATGGCTAGAAAAAATATTTATGATCCAAAAGATAAAAAACCTTTCAAATTAAGTCGTACAAAGATAGATTTATTTGTTAACTGTCCTAGATGCTTTTATTTAGATAGGCGATTAGGTGTTTCTAGGCCACCAATGTTTCCTTATTCTTTAAATCAAGCTGTAGATACTTTATTAAAAAAAGAATTTGATATTTTAAGAAAAAAAGGTGAAGCCCATTCTTTAATGAAAAAATATAAAATAGATGCTGTTCCTTATCAACATGAAAATATTGATGATTGGCGTAATAATTGGAAAGGTATTCAATATTTTGATAAATCAACTAATTTTGTAATTTTTGGGGCCATTGATGATATTTGGATTAATCCTCATAATGAATTACATATTGTTGATTACAAATCTACTAGTACCACTCAAGAAATAAGCATGGATTCTGAATATCGTCAGGGATATAAAAGACAAGCAGAAATATATCAATGGATATTTAGGAAAAACAATTTTAAAATCTCAGATATTGCTTATTTTGTTTATTGTAATGGGAAAACAGGTGAAGATAAATTTGATGGAATATTAGAATTTGATATTCAGATCCTTGATTATAAAGGCAATGATTCTTGGGTTGAGGCTACTATCAAAGAAGCTAAAAAATGCCTAGATTCTGATAAAGCTCCTCAAGCAAGCCCTGGATGCATATATTGTCAATATCGTGCTGCAGATAAAAAGTTAGAAAAGTAGATTCTTTATGAAAAAAAGAATAATTAATTTATTAATTTTAATAACCTTTGCAGGAAGTATTTTTATTGGACAAAATATTGTTCTGGCTGATAATACAGAAATCATTCGTAGTTTTCAAACTAATATCCTAGTTAAAGAAAGCTCTGATGTGGAAATTCAAGAAACTATTGTTTATGATTTTGGCTCTAATCAAAAGCATGGAATTTTTCGTCAGATTCCTTTTAAATATCCTTTGGAAGATAAAACTCTGGTTTTGGATTATGAAATTCTTAGAGTCCAAGATGAGCATGGTAAAAATATTGAATATCAAGTCTATAAAGAAGGAAATGATTTTGTAATTAAGATTGGTTCAGCTAATAAATTAATTAGTGGGCAAAATACCTATATTATCAAATATGTTCTTAAGGGTATTATTAATTATTTTGATGAATATGATGAATTATTCCTAAATACCACTGGTAATGATTGGCAAATTCCAATTGAACATGCAGAAGCTCATTTTGCTTTAGATAATTTCTTTAATACATTATCAATTAAAGATGATTTTAAAACTAAGTGCTATACAGGAGTTTCTGGCTCTAGAGAAGAAAATTGTTTAATTGATAAAGCTCTTTCAGCTAAAGTTATTTCTTTTATAACTTCTGATTTAAAGCCTAAAGAAGGATTAACAATTGCAATAGGTTGGCCAAAGGGATTTGTTCAAGAAGTGGAGAAAAAATACACTCAAACTAAAATAGAATCAGCAATATTAAATAAAATTATTCTTGTTTTCTTATACACTTTATTGTTTATTCCTGTGCTTATCTTTGGTTTTCTTTCATCTATGTGGTGGAAAAAAGGACGCAACCCACGATCTTTAAAATCTATCATGGCTGAATATGAAGCCCCAGCAGGTATTTCTCCAGCAGAAGCACATATTATATTAACAGAAACTTCTCTTAATTTAGGTAAAATGGCCACAGCTACACTTATAGATTTAGCTCGAAGAGGTTATTTTATCATTCAAGAAGAAGAAAAAAAGACTTTGATTTTTAAATCAACAGATTGGAAGTTTATTAAAACTGATAAACAAAAACCAGAAGATGTATTAAATAAATATGAGAAATATTTATTAGATAATATTTTTGAAAGCAAAAATGAAGTTTTCTTATCTCAGCTTAAAAATGCTTCAAGTTTTTCAAAACAAACAAAAATGAAAACAGAATTAGATCAAGCTAAAACATCTTTAGGTAAAAACTTAACAAATAAAAACCTATTTCCAGAAAATCCTTTTGCTCTTATTAAAAAACTTAAAGACTGGCAATCTATAATAATAGTTTTTTATATAGCTATATGCTTTGTTGTATTGCCTTTTATTTTATTAAAATTTGATAAATTTTTCTTCTTAAGCATCTTTAGTACTTTTGGAGGGCTTTTAATAAATATGATAATTTTTTCTATCTTTATTAAAATCATGCCTAGCTTAACTGAACAAGGAATGCAAATGAAAGAAAAGATAAAAGGATTTGAGTTATTCTTAAAAACTGTAGAACGTGATAGAGTAAAATTCCATTTTTCTCCTGAAGCTCATCCTGAAAAATTTGCTGAATATCTTCCTTATGCTATTTTATTTGGTGTGGAAAAACAATGGGCTAATTTATTTAAAAACATTGTTGCGGCCATTCCTGATTGGTATCAAGGAACACAAGGAACTAGCTTTAATTCAATTATTATGGTTTCTAGAATGCAAGCTATAAATACAGCTTTAAATTCAAGCTTTGTCGCTACTGGACATACAGCTGCTAGTGGTCAATCTGGATTTAGTGGTGGTAGTGGAGGAGGATTTGGCGGTGGCGGCGGTGGTAGTTGGTAATTAAAAATATATCAAATATGTTTAAAAAAATATCTGAGTTTTTTAAAATAATAGGGATTGTATTAAAATACGGAGAAAAAGGTCTATTAAAAGATCCTTTAACTGGACTTTATAATCGTTTAATTTTAAGTGAAATAATAAACAGAGAATTATGGAAAAGTGAAAGACATAATACTCCTTTTAGTATTATTTTAATAGATATGGATGATTTAAAGATGATTAACGATACTAAAGGACATTTAGAAGGGGATAAGGCTTTGATTGAAGTTTCCTTAGCTATAAAGAAAGGTTTAAGAAAAACTGATATTGCTGGCAGATGGGGAGGGGATGAGTTTTTAATAGCCCTTCCTTATACTTCAAAACAAGGAGCAGAATTATTATTACAAAGAATTAAAAAACATATGCCTTTTAATATAAGCGCTGGTATTAGTGAGAGGAAACAAGGAATAACTATACAAGAAATGATAGGTATAGCAGATAAGGCAATGTATTTAGAGAAAAAAGCAAAAAAGTCCTTAAATTAAGAACTTGATATTTTAATCACCATGTGATAACCTGCTATAAAGTGGTTATCATATGATAACCTGCTATTAAGTGATTATCAAAAATATTATGAAAAATAAAGAGTTTTTAACTGTTAGTGAAGTTGCCAAGCTTTTGGGTATTAGCCGAGAAGCTATTTTAAAAAGAATAAAAAAAGGGCAATTAAAAGCCACAAGAATTGGTCGTAATTTTGCTATTCCGAAGAAAGAATTTGAAAGTATTTCAGGTAAAGCTTTAACTGAGAAACAAAAATCAATTTTAGATAAGGGAATTAAAAAAACAATCTCAGAATACAAAACAACTCTCAAGCTCTTAGGGCAGGAATAACTATGAAAATAATTACTTTAGCTGAAGTAAAATATATAGCACATAATTTAGCTAAAAGCTTTATGGAATTCAATGAACCGATTCCGCCATTTGAAACAAGATTTCCTCGTGTTTTAGAAAGTTGTTTAGCCGTTCCATTTCAAAAATTTAATAACAAATATCTTTATAGCGGATTAATTTCTAAAGCCGCTATTTTGTTTTATCTAATGATTAAAAACCACCCTTTTCAAAATGGTAATAAAAGAATAGCCATGACTTCTTTACTTATTTTTTTATATAAAAATAATAAATGGGTTGAAGTAGATAATCAAGCTTTGTATAATTTTGCTATTTGGGTTACCACCAGTCCTGCAGAATTAAAAAAAGAAGTAATTGAGGGTATAGAAAAATTTTTAAAATCTCATTTGATAAATATAAAATAATTTAAAAATATGAAAACAGTTAAAAATAAAAAAGAATTAACACTGTTGTTTAAAGATAATTATTTATCAATGATAGAAAATGCCTGTGGATCTAAAATGTGGGCTAATGCTTTTTGTCTGGTAAAAGGTAAAAAACAAGATGTTCTTGATAATGGCTCTGTTTCTTGTGCTTATTTTGTCAGTTCTGTTTTAAAACTCTTTGACTTGATTCAAAGATTACATTTTACTGTTTTAGGCACAGAAAAAGATATTAAAGAATCAGAATGGAAAGAAATAAAGATTTCTTCTAAAATGCCTGCTGGCAGTGTTGTTATTTGGGAAAAAGAATTATCCATAGATAAAAATAGAAAAAAAGAATTTCATTATCATATTGGATTTTATATTGGTAAAGAAAAAGCTGTTAGTTTATGGACCTATCATAATTTCCCTGTTATCCATCATTGGACATATAATAATAAAAGAAAAATCATCAGAGCTTATTGGAATTCTAAAATCAAAAATTAAGAAATAAAAAAGGGCAATTTAATTGCCCTTTTCTTATTACCTACTTAAACAATACTCTTTGATTACTTTCTTTTTCTTCCCGTTTTTCCTTTTAGTTATGAATTTTACATAATTATATGTATTTCCGCTTCTTTTCACATCATGAGTTATAACTTGGTATGCCACTCCCATTATCTTCCTAAAAATCTCTGCTTGCTCTTCTTCATAATCATAATCTGTGCGATTCATTTTCTTTTTTAATATTGCTTTCATTTCTTCTACTTTTTCCATGGTCTCAGAATAAAGAAAAGTTCTATAAAAAAATACTCTGCGCTTTTTAGTTTTTAATGGTTTACGTTGAGATTCCTTAGGCTGCATAAAGATCTTATACAAAATACTCATTTTACCCTCCTAATCTTTGTAAATTTTCAAAGTTCTATTTAATTGTAATAATACCAGATTTTTAGAAATCTAGCAAGATTATCCTTTTTGATTATTCTTGATATAATAAATAAAGGTAATAAAAGTATATTATGAAAAAAGCCATTCTTTATAAAAAACTAACAGATAATAAGGTCCAATGCCTTGCTTGTTCACATAAATGCATTGTTAATGAAGAGCAAACAGGCATTTGTGGGGTCAGACAGAACAAACAAGGGGATCTATATCTATTAGTTCATAACAAGCCAATTAGCGTTAATATAGAGCCTGTAGAGAAAAAACCTCTTTTCCACTTTCTACCTGGAGAGAAAATATTTTCTTTAGGCACTATTGGTTGTAATTTTGGTTGTGAATTTTGTCAAAATTGGGAAATTTCTCAATTACCAAAAACTATTGATGCTATTAGGCAAACAGGATATGAAAGACAACAAGAAACTTGGATGCCAGAAACTATAGTCCAACATTGTTTGGAAAGTAAAATTCCAATGATTGCCTATACTTATAATGAACCAACTATTTGGACAGAGTATGCTTATGAAACAATGAAATTAGCTAAAGAAAAGGGGATTAAAAATATTTGGGTTTCTAATGGTTTTATGAGTCAAGAAACATTAAATCTAATCAGTCCTTATTTAGATGCAATTAATATAGATTTAAAAAGTTTTTCTGAAGACTTTTATAAAAATATCTGTAAAGCTCGATTAGAACCAGTAAAAGAAAATATTAAAAAAATCCATGAAAAGGGTATTTGGTTAGAAGTAACCACATTAATTATTCCTAAAATTAATGATTCTGATAAAGAATTACAACAAATAGCTAAGTTTTTAAAAAATATTTCAGAAAATATTCCTTGGCATATTTCTGCTTTTTATCCAGGATATAAAATGGTTGATATATCTTCAACACCAAAAGAATCCTTAATTAAAGCTTATCAAATTGGTAAACAAGCAGGATTAAAATATGTCTATATTGGCAATACCCCAGATGCAGAATATGAAAGCACTTATTGCCCTAAATGTAATTTTCTTTTAATTAAAAGGTTGGGTTTAGATATGATAGAGAATAAAATACAAGATGGAAAATGCCCAAAATGTAATACAGAAATAAAAGGAATTTTTTAAAATCAATAACATGTCAACACGATTACCAATAGTAGCTGGAACATTTTACCCAAATGATCCTGAACAACTCAAGCAAATGATTGAGGAATTTTTAAATAAAGCTACTATTAGTAAACAAAAAGAACAAATAAGGGCTTTGATTTTACCTCATGCTGGTTATATCTATTCTGGACCAGTAGCTGCTTATGGATTAAAAATACTAGAACCCGATTCTTTTAATAAAGTCATCTTGTTAGGTCCAAGTCATCATTTTGCTTTTGAAGAATTAGTAGCCACCACAGAAGATTATTGGGAAACACCATTAGGCAAAACAAAAGTTTTATCTAAAAATGATTTTCCAGAATTAAAAAATAAAAAAGAAATTATTGAATCTGCAGAAATTCATCACCCAGAACATTGCTTAGAAGTTTTATTACCTTTCTTGCAAGTGGTTTTAAAAGATTTTGAGATTTTTCCTTTATTAATTAGCGATATTGATATTAAAAAGGCAACTGAGATATTAATGCCTATTATTAATGAAAAAACTCTACTTATTATCAGTTCAGATTTAAGCCATTATTTACCTTATTCTCAAGCTAAGATGGTAGATAAAGTTACGATAGATGCTATTTTAGCTAATGATTTAGATCGTTTTAATGAATTTGGAAATGCTTGTGGGAAAAAACCCATTGAAATTTTATTAAACATTGCTATTAAAAAAAACTGGCAACCAAAACTACTATGTGCTATGAATTCAGATGAAACAGTTAAAGGGCTTTCAGATAAAGAAAGCCAGGTTGTAGGTTATGCTAGTATTGGCTTTTATGAAACAAAAGGATAAAAAATATCTCTTAGAATTATCACGAAGAACCCTTGAGAAATATTTTAAAAACAAGGATATTTTGCAAATAGAAACAGATGATTTATCAGATTCTTTAAAAGAGAAAAAAGGAGTTTTTATCTCTCTTTGGAAAAATGAAGATTTAAGAGGTTGCATTGGTTGCCTTGAAGGTATTAAGCCAATTTTTGAAATGGTAATTGAGAACAGTTTAGCTAGTGCTTTATTTGATACCCGTTTTTTACCTGTTAAAAAAGAAGAACTAAGTGATATTAAGATAGAAATTTCTATTATTGAACCTTTAGAAAAGATAGATTTTTCAAAAACTGAAGATTTAATTAAACATTTAAACAAAAACAAACCAGGGATCTTAATTAAAAAAGGAGCTCATCAAGCTACCTTTTTGCCTCAAGTTTGGGAAGATTTAAAAACCCCTGAAGAATTTCTTTCACATTTATGTTCTAAAGCTGGAATGAAAGAAGGTTGCTGGAAAAATATTGATTTTGAGATTTATCAATATCAAGTAAATGTATTTAAAGAATAACTGAATATTCTTATTGGAATAAATAAGGATAAATTAGATTTCTTAAATATTCAGGATTAACACCAGGGCATTCAGTTGGCTCTTGTTTTAAATCTACTTCCTGATGGCCTTTAATAAAGTTTTCAGTTTTTTCCCGACCAGATAGATCTATCTTTCTTAAAGAAAATTCTTGTTTTGATAAATCAAATTGATATTCTTCTGTTAAATATTGTATTAGGTTTATTAAAGATGTTTGCATTGCATTATTAAATTCATTATGCCTTGGACGAAAATCACCCATTAAAGCAATAGAAAGAGTAGCATTATTATGGCCATATGTATGAATACCAATAGCATATTTACCTCCTAAATTACCTTCAAAGATACGACCAGCACCATCAATGAGATAATGATAGCCAATATCTTGCCATTTTCTCTGCACTGCCTGCATTAAATAAATTCTTTGGATTTCTTTTTTTGAATCTTCAAATTCTAAAGTAAAGCTACCTGCTGTATGATGAATAATTATTTCTTCCACAGGCAGATAATGATATTTTAGTTTATTTTCTTTTTCCTGGCTTTGGAGAAAAAAACTATCAGTTAATTTAAAATTCTGTTTATAATTCAAGGCTAATTCTTTTGCTGTCCAATATTCTTGTTGAGAAAAACTATCTTCTGCATCATAAACTTCTGAATAACAAAAATTATCTTCACAATATTTTTCTATAAAACTCATATCAGCATAACGATTATCAGCCTTCCATTGTTCTCGGCTAATAATTCTGACTTTATCATTACCTAAAAGCCGTTGACCATAAGATTTATAAAAGTTAGTTAAATTAATATGTAAGGGAATATCAAAACTTATCTCTTGATGATTTTTAATATTATTTTCTGTAATAATTTCTGGTTCAAATTGTATTACCGAAGAAGTTAAAGAACCATTTCTTTTTATACCTAGGTTAACTGTTATCGCAAGGATAAGAATTATAAAAATAGCTGAGATTATTACAAGATAAGATTTTTTTGATGTTTCAATCATTTTAATATTTGATTTAAGATCCAATTATTACCTCTGAGAAAAGCATCACTGGGCATTGTTTGTTTACCAGAAGGTTTAATTAATTCAATAACATAAAAACCTTTTTTACATTTAACAGCCATTTTATTTTGATAATCAAAAACTTTTCCTATTGGTAGTTTTTCTAATGATTTATCATTTTCCAAATAACCTTTTACTATTTTCAATATTAACTCATATTTTTGAGAATGCATAGCTTTAGTATAAGCACCTGGTTCAGGATTAAGAGCACGAACTTGTCTATCTATTTGAATATTATCTTGTTGCCAGTTAATTCTTTCATCTGCTGGTAATATTTTTGTACAAAAAGTTGCTTGAGAATGATCTTGAATAATAGGAGCAATTTCTCCTTTTAAATATTGAGGCATGGTTTGAATAATTAACTCAGCCCCGATAACAGCTAATTTTTCTGATAATTCTTCTGAATTCAATCTTAGATTATCAATTTTAAATCCAGATTGGGCAATAATTGGACCATGATCTACTTGTTCATCCATTAAAATTAAAGTAACTCCAGTTTCTATGTCTCCGTTTAATATAACAGATTGAATTGGAGTTGCCCCTCGCCATTTTGGTAAAAGAGATGGATGTAAATTAATAAACCCTTTTAATGGAATCGCTAATAATTCAGAAGGAATAATCTTTCCATAAGCTGTCAGTATAATAAATTCTGGTTTTATCTCTTTTATTTGATTTATAAATTCTTTATCTAATGTTTCAGGCAATAATACTGGAATCTTATGCTCTAAAGCCAGAACATGAACAGGAGTAGGGGAAAGGATTTGTTTTCTACCTTTTGGCTTTGGTTGGTTAGTAACTATTAAAACTGGCTTCATTTTTGCCTGAAGTAATTTATCCAAAACAATTTTAGAAAATTCTGATGAGCCAAAAAATACAAATTGATTCATAATTATAAAGCTGGAGCTTGGTTTAATTCTTCCCTAATCGTTTTAGCCTTATCTGTAAAAAGAATACCATCTAGATGATCCATTTCATGTTGTAAAACCCTAGCTAATAAACCAAAGGCTTTGAATTTAATTTTCTTGCCTTCTGGAGTAGTTGCTTTAATAACAATTTTCTCTGGTCTTTCTACTTCACCAAAAACATCAGGAACACTTAAACAACCTTCATCCATAATATTCATTTCAGCAGAAGTTTTTATAATCTCTGGATTAATTAATGAATAAATTTTGTCATTAACTTCACAAACAATCACTCTTAAGGGCACGCCTATTTGAATAGCTGCTAAACCAATTCCATTATTCTGTTTCATAAAAACTGTCATCTTTTTTATAAGACTTCTTACTTCTGCGTCTATTTTCTTAACTGGAAGGCTTTTTTGTCTTAATGTTTTATTATCTTTACCTGTTATTAAATTCATAATATTTTTTATAATGTATCTTTAGGATCTATATCTACTCGCCAATATTTATTTAAAGAAATTGTTTTTAAAACTTTGTTTCTTAAATTTAATTCTTCTTTTGTTAATAAAGGCATTAAAGAATTAAGACCTGAGAGTGAATTTGTATTTTGTAATATCTTGCTAGTAATATATTTGTATTTTATCAGAATATTCCAACGATAAACTTTTTTTTCTTTAAAAATGAAAGCTGGAGCTGGACCAAGAACAATAAAATTTTCTTGAAGATTTTTAGGAACTGTTTTTAATATGACCTGATCTATT
Organism: Minisyncoccota bacterium; assembly: GCA_028695015.1. Classification (GTDB taxonomy): domain Bacteria; phylum Patescibacteriota; class Minisyncoccia; order UBA6257; family UBA6257; genus JAQTTC01. The sequence goes on along the minus strand of JAQVJR010000002.1, from coordinate 211 downwards.
TTATTTCTAATATCTAAGGCTTCTTTTTCTCCTTTTTTTTCATCAGGATGAATTAGAGTTAATTTAATTAATTGAACAAATGGGGGCCAAAGATAATTTTGACGCCATTTTTTTTCTTGTTCAAAAAACTTTTCTTCTTCTTGATTAACTAAATATTGAAATATCTTGTTTTCTGGAATTAAAGTTTGAATAATTAATTTTTCCTTAGCTA
>JAQVJR010000003.1 GCA_028695015.1 Minisyncoccota bacterium | reverse complement strand
TGCGGGGGTCGGAATTGCACCGACGTCTCGAGGTTATGGGCCTCGTGAGATACTACTTCTCCACCCCGCGATCAATTGGGGTATCTCATTATAAAATAAAAAATGAATAATTGCAACTTTATAATACTTCTAATAATTCTTCCCAGAACTTTTTATAAATACCTACCATTTCTTTAGCTTTGCTTTGAGATAAAGAAAAATTCTTATCACTAATAATTCTTTGTCTAACCTGATGCAGTTGATAAAGAATCTCTAGGTTTTGATAATTCCTAGCTTTTAATTCTTCTAAAATCTGCTCAAAATCATCTTTATCCTTATCACCCCCTTGTCCAGAATAACCAATAGAATTTAATGTTTTTTTAATTATTCCTTGTGCTTGAATAACAGCTAATTTCCATGAAGATTCATAAGGTTCAGCTAGGAAACTTTCTATTCTTTGCCATTCTTTATGACTTTTACTAGTAGTTATCATAGAAGGAATTATCCCCCACCATTCTTGCCAGCTTTCTTTCCATTGAGAAATGATTTTTAATTTCTTAATATAATAAACAATACCAATTAAAAAAATTCCACAAAGAATTAAAACAATAATCTTAAGATAAACAAAATAAATAAAAACAGAAGTAACCATTAATTAATAATTTGTTGTATAAATTTTGCTAAATTTAATAAAGAATAATCAGATAAATAAGAACCCATGAGTTGTAAACCAATAGGTAAAGCATTTTGCTTAACAGCACAAGGCAAACTAATTGCTGGAATGCCACTTAAATTAGCACCAACAGTTAGTAAATCAGAAAAAGACATGGCTAAAGAATTATTAACTTTTTCTCCTATCTTAAAAGCAGAAAATGGAGTAGTTGGCGTTAATAGAAAATCAACTTGCTTAAAAACTTTATCAAAATCTTCAATGATTAATTTTCTTACTTGTAAGGCTTTTTTATAATAAGCATCATAATTACCACTGGATAAAACATAAACACCAAAAATGATTCTTTTTTTTACTTCAGGACCTAAATTCTTTCCCCTGTTTTTAAAATATAAGTCTTGTAAATTTTCTATTCTCAAATCCTTATCTCTGCCATAACGAATACCATCTAAGCGTGCTAAATTAGCACTTGCTTCAGCTGACATAATAATATGATAACAAGGCAAGACATAAGGAGCCATTGGTAAATTAACTTCTTTAACTTCAATTCCTTGTGATTTAATTTTCTCTATTGCTTCTTCAATACATTCTTTAACTTCTTTGTCTAATTCTTTTTCAAAATATTCTTTAGGTAAGCCTATTCTTAAATTCTTAATATTTAATTTTGAATTATCTTTTTCACAAAGTGTCTGAGAAGTCGCATCCATAAAATCTTTTCCTTGAATAGCTTTAAAAACTATCTCTGCATCTTCTACAGAATTAACTAAAGGACAAATAGTATCCATAGAAGAAGCTAAGGCAATAAGACCATAACGAGAAACAGTGCCATAACTTGGTTTAAAACCTACAACACCACAAAAACTAGCAGGCTGTCTTACAGAGCCACCAGTATCAGAACCAATGGCAAAAGGAACCATTCCGCTTTTAACAGCTGCTGCTGAACCACCAGAAGAACCACCAGCTACTCTTTCTAAATCAACAGGATTTTTAGTAGTAAAAAAAGCTGAATTTTCAGTAGAAGATCCCATACCAAATTCATCTAGATTAGTCTTCCCTATTAATATTGCCCCTTGTTTTTTTAATTTTTCAACTATCGTAGCTTCAAAACTAGATTCATAGTTTTCTAACATTTTTGAACCAGCTGTTGTTCGTGTTCCTAAAGCTAAAATATTATCCTTAACAGCAAAAGGAATCCCTTCTAAAAGATTAATCTCTTCCCCTTTATTAATTTTCTCATCTACTGTCTTCGCTTGTTCTAGAATTAAATCCTTTTCATTTAAAGATATAAAAGCTTTAATTTCCTTGTCTTGTTTTTCTATCTTTTCCAAACAACCTTCTGCTAATTCCTTAGCCGTAATTTCCTTTGATATTAATTTTTGATGAAGTTTTTTAATCACAATTTTAAATATTTAAAATACAAGTGGAGTTTTAAAATAATCTCCTTCTGTATCAAAAGCAGATTTTATTAATATTTCTCTTTGATTTAATTTTTTTTCATTAATAACATCTTCTCTAAAAACATTCTTTGTTCTACTTCCTCTTAATACGAATTCTATATTTATAGTATCTATTTGTTGTAATTGTTTTGCATATTCTAAAAGCTTTTCAAAATCTAATTGAATTTTTTCTATCTCTTGAGAAGATAATTCTATCCTAGCTAATTCTGATAAATTAATTATTTCTTTTTTATCCATATAAAATAAACTTATTATAACATTTTAAGAAACTCTTTTTCATTAATTATCTTTGTTTTTAATCCTTTTGCTTTTTCATATTTCGAACCAGGGTTTTTACCAATAATTAAATAATCTGTTTTTGAACTAATAGCTTCTTGCACTTTACCACCTTGATCAATAATTTTCTCTTTTGCTAGTTCACGAGACATAGAATCTAAAACACCTGTAATAACAAAATTCAAATCTTTAAACTTTCCTTTATTAGCAATAATCTTAACTGGCAGTAATTTTATTCCTTTTTTTTCTAATTTTTCTAGAAAAGAAATATTCTTTTTATCTTTAAACCAATTAATTATGGATTGGCCCATAATTGGACCTATCATCGGGATTTGCTCTAAATCCTCCAAGGTTAATTGAGAAGTAATTTTGATTAAGTTTTTAATAGAAACATTTTGATTTAAACCTATCTTTTGTTGAAAATATTGTGCTAAAATCAAAGCTGTTTCTTCTCCCACATGGATAATACCTAGAGCATATAAAAAACGATTAAATAATATTTCTTTATTAGATTGAATTGCTTGAATGATGTTTTGACTAGATTTTTCTCCATATCTTTCTAAAGGAGAAATATCTCCTTGTTCTAAATCAAATAAATCAGCTGCATCTTGAATTAATCCTTCATCTAAAAGTCTATTAATTAATTTAGGTCCAATACCTCTCATGTCAAAAGCACTCTTACTGATAAAATGATACAGATTTTCCTGAGACCGAGCTGGGCAATTTACATTAGGACAACGAACAATAATCCCTTTTGGATCTTCTTCAACTTTAGTATTACAAATTGGACATTTAAGAGGCATTTTAAATTTCCTTTCATTACCAAGGCGTAAATTAGGTAAAACTTTTGTTATCTGAGGAATAACATCTCCAGCTCGATTAACTATCACTGTATCTCCTATTCTCAAACCTAATCTTTTTATCTCTTCTTTATTATGAAGCGTAGCCCGAGTAATAGTCACCCCTCTTATTTGAACTGGTTTTAAAATTGCCACTGGGGTTAAGATTCCAGTTCTGCCTACTTGGATAATAATATCTAAAACCTGAGTAATAGCTTCTGAAGGAGAAAATTTATATGCAATAGCCCCGCGTGGCGCCTTGCCGACCACTCCTAAATCTTTAAAATATTGATTATTATTAACAATAACTACTAACCCATCTATTTCATAAGGTAAATCTTTTCGTTTTTTTTCAATTTGCTGATGAATCTTAGAAATCTCTTCTAGCCTTGTTACTTTCTGATTTTCAGGATGAGTTTTAAATCCTAAGATTTTTAATAAAAGATGTTCTTGTTCATGACTAATTTGTCCTAAATCGGTTACTAATTCATAAGCATAAAAATCCAAATTCCTTGATGCAGTAATCTTAGGATCTAGTTGGCGCACTGAACCAGCAGCCACATTACGTGGATTTGCATAAAGAGACAAACCTTGTTTCTTTCTTTGTTCGTTTATTTTTTCAAAATCCTTTTTGTTCAATAATACCTCTCCCCTAACTTCTATGTCCTGAGGCATACCCTTATCAAAAAAATGAGCTATTTGATTTAACCCTTTCTTTATTAAATCTGTTTTAACTGTTTTATAATCAACCAAACGTAAAGGAATGGCTTCTATTGTTTTTAAATTTTGAGTTATATTTTCCCCCACTTTCCCATCGCCTCTAGTAGAACCAATTGTAAAAATCCCGTCTTTGTATTCCAAAGCCACTGCCAAGCCATCAAATTTATGTTCACAATAAAAATCTATTTTTGCTTTTTCTGGAAGTAGTTTTTTAATTCTTTCATCCCAATCATAAATATCTTTTTCTGAAAAAGCATCATTTAAAGAAAGCATCGGTACTTGATGTTCTGTCTTTTCAAATTTTTTTAAAGGCTTACCACCCACTCTTTGAGTGGGTGAATCAAGGGTAATTAATTCAGGAAATTCTTTTTCTAAATCAAAGAGTTCTTTCTTTAATGAATCTACTGCCTCATCTGAAATTAATGATTGATCCAGAACATGATAAGCATAACGGTATTTATTGATTTCTTCTTTTAATTTTTCTATTCTTGTTTTTGCTTGTTCTTTATTCATTGATGCCAAAATAAACTTCTAAACCACGGCTCACTTGCCCTCCTCTAGCAAACCCTACGGTTTTAATACTATGAGGAAACTTGTTTTCAAACTGAGTAATCTCTTTCATCTGCCATTTATCTTCTTCTAATTTATTTTCTGGATTAATATTGTTATAAATTTGCCATTCCATAGCTGCATCCGCAGCATAAAAAGCCTTGATTGATTCTGAAGTTTCCACTGAACGACGTAAATCTTTAGTAAAAATAGCCATTAAGAACAATGCCGCAGCCATTGTAGCAGATAAAATTAAAATACTGAGCAGAAAGACTTGTCCTGAATATTTTTTAGAAAATGAATTTAAAAACATATATTTTAAAATATTTTATTATATCGGCAACACCCTTGGCGTTACAGCAGTTTCAACATGAAACATATAATCTGTTTTTTTAACTGTTGTCATCGCCTCTAGAACAATAATTATTATTATCTGACTTTCAGCCTCATTATTTTTAATACTAAAACGAATATCTTGAACTTTGGTAACAGAAGAATCAAAAAGAGGTAGATTATTATCTAAATCTTGTTTGTATAAATTGTTGTTAGATTCATTAAAATAAAACCTAACTGTTTCCCATTGTTTTCCAGAAAAATATTCAAAAGAAATTTCTTTCTTATCACTACTTACTTGAAATTCTTTACCCATTCTGATAGCCCGAGCCATAAATTCCAAATTATCTCTAATATTGTTTTCACTATTTAATAAAGCATAAGCTACTTGCTCTGAATGCAAGACAGCAATATAGATTTGAGAAATAGCCATGACAATCATTACAAAAATGCCCACAGAAACTAAAACTTCAACCAAGGTAAACCCTTTTCTTTTATTATTTAAAAAATTCAAATTAATGTTAAACATTTTAATTATATCCCTAACCAATTAAATAAATAATCTTCAACCTCTAAATCAAAAAACATTCCCTTGGTTTTCCATTCCATTAAAACCTTTACCCAAATTTGATTTTCATCTATCTGTTCAATTGTAATTTTCCTTTTAAAAGGAGTTAATTCACCAACCGTATAATTATAAAAGCCTCCTTTATCATAACGCAAAGGTTCATCTATTCCTTCTTGTTGTAAAATCATATCCTTAGCATCAATCCTGTATTCACCTGAACCTAGTCCATCCAACCATCCTGCGCTATCTCCAAGCCCTTTAACAAAATTTGAATCTCTTTTCTGTCTTATTAATTCCATTCCTTCTTGAGCTAGAAAACTAGCTGTTAATCTGTTTTGAATAATTGAAGTACTGTATAAAACTCTGGTCACTAAGATAAGAGCTGATAAAATACCAATAAGCATAATGGAAATAGCCACTAAAGCTTCAACCAAAGTAAAGGCTTTTTTTTCTTTTCTATAACTATTAGAAAAATATTGTAATCTGCTTAAATCCATTAATTAAGAATTATTAATTTATTGATTAGTTATCAATCGTTTATAGATTTGACCAACTGGAGAAACCTTAATTTCAAAATATTGATTTTGATGCTCTTTTAAACCGATTTTTATACTAGCTTCTTCTGAACTAAATAATTCAGGCTTAAATATGATTTTTGGCTCTGGAGGCACAAAAACAATTGAAGAAACATTGGTTTCAAATATTTCAACATTTTTTAAAAGCTCTATGGTTTCTACCATTTCCTCTTCTCCATCATAATCTCCACTGCCTTCTAGATCCCCTGTATCAGCTATGCAAAAATCCTGAAAAACTATAAAGCTATTTTTTAAATCCTGATCAAAATGTATACCCCAACCGCAAATTTTCTTTTCCCCTAAATTATCTTTTTGCAAAGTGAGCATTGCTGAGTTTTTAGCTTCTTGAATTTCAAAAACAATTCTATTTCCTTCTCTAACTAAATTAGAAACTGATTCACTTTTTCTTGAATAAGCTAATATCATTGTTGACAATAAAGTCACAATACCTAAGGTAACCAGCATCTCTATTAAAGTAAACCCTTTATTGCCTAGTTGTATAATTTTATAATTTTTAATTTTATCAATAAACATCTTAATATTCCCTTATAATATTAATGACAGATACATCTTTATTATTATATCACCAAAAAACAAAACTGTCAGCGCTCCAAAAGAAAGAAAAGGAGCAAAGGGTAAATAGCTTTTCATTGTCTTTTTTTTAAAAGCAATCAATACTACAGAAACAAAACCACCAATTAAAAAGCCAATTATTAAAGCAATTAATGATTCTGGCCAACCTAAGATAGAGCCTAAGAAAAACGCTAAAATAGCATCACCCCAACCCATAGCTTTCTCTTGAGTTAACCAAGCTAATAAAGAGATAAGGCCACAGAAAAAAGCAATTCCTAAAAATAAAGAAGAAAAATAAGAATGATAACCAAAAAGAAAACTTTTATCCCCTAAATATCTAAAAAAATACGGCAAGATATTTAAAGAATTCTTTTGTATTAAAAACCCTAATAATATTCTCCAAGTAAAAGTAATTATAATACCTGGAATTAAAACATCATTTAAGATTAAATATTTTTTAAAATCATAAACTGAAATCACAATTAAAACACTAATCCAATAAAACCAAAACAAGAAATTCAAGATTATTAAAATATTTTCCAGATTAATATTTTGCCACAAATAAGGATTAATAAAAGAAAAACGTAAAAACCTCATCACAATAAACATAAAAAGCAAACCAGTTATTGTCTCTACTAAAGGATATTGCCAAGATAATTTATGTTTACAAGAAGAACATTTTCCTTTTAAAAAAAGAAAACTAAAAATTGGAATCAATTCCCACCATTTTAAGGATTTTTGACAATGAGGACAATAAGAACCCCCTTTTAAAGGGGATTCTTTTGTATCAGCTCTATCAATAATAACATTTAGAAAACTACCTATTATCGTGCCAAATAAAAAAACTAAAGGAAGTAAAAAACTAAATTCCATTAAATTTTAAGGTCTAATACAATAAGTCATGTGTGATATACCACAGCTAATACCTAATACAGTTTCTTCTTCTGTTTCTCTTAAAGCAGGGTTTTCTTGCTCTAAGACTGCTGCTAAAATATAATCAGTTAACTCATCGCTTGCTACATATCGATAAAAATACTTAGTAGTGCTCAAAGGATCTCTTGGGAAACTACTTACCCCTGTCTCAGGTTTTAAATCTTTTGTAAAATTATCCCAATCATCAGCTGAGGCAATTTTCCCTTGTTTATAATCTGGATAAAGACCATGTTTGGAATTATAAAGCTCCAGTGCATTCATCATATTATGCAAATCAGCTATTCTTCTTGAGTCCCGAGATCTTGCTTGAGCCCCTCCCATACCAACTAATATCAAAGAGGCTAGAACGGCAATAATCGTAATTACGATTAACATTTCAATAAGTGTAAAACCTTTTTTATTTTTCATCTTTTTATATTATTAATTATATTATCCGACCTTTATTAATTATTATCCCCATCTATTATACGCTTTGGGCTAATTGGTAAATAGGTAATAAAATAGCTGAAACTAAGAAAGCTACTAAAATACCAATAATAACAACTAGAATTGGTTGTAATAAATCTATCATTGAGGAAAAGGCTCGGTCAACTTCTTTTTGATAATATCCAGCTACTATTCTTAAAATATTTTCTAAACGACCAGTGCTCTCTCCTACTGCAGCCATTTGACTAACCAAAGGTGGTAAATACTTATGATAGTTAGCTAAAGTTTTACTAATACTCTCACCTCTTCTAATGCTTTCTGCTACATTATAACCAATAGTTTGATAAACATAATTACCTGTTGCCTCTCCAGCTACTTCAAAAGCAGTGACAATAGGAATACCACCAAGTACTAAAGTACCTATGGTTTCACAAAAACGAGTAATAAATATTTTTTTATAGATTTCTCCTAAGATAGGAACTCTTAGCATATAAATACCTAAAAACCTCCTACCTTCTGCTGAACGAAAATAATTTAGTAGAAACCAGGCAAACCCAGCTAATAAAGCAGCAGCTACTAATCCCCAATTTTTAAAAAACTCGCCAATGACAATTAAAATCTTGGTGCCAAGAGGAGGTGTAGCTCCAAATTCTTCAAAAATTGAAACCATTTGCGGAGCTAAAGTAACAGTAACGATTATAGCGATAAAGGCAAAAGTAGCAAATAAGAATATGGGATAAGTTGAAGCTGATTTCATTTTATTTCTCAAATCATTTTCATGTTCAGCATAATCTGCTAAATATGTAACCACCTCTTCTAAGCGTCCTGAGATTTCTCCAGATTTCATCATCTGGCTATAAAATTCTCCAAACACATCATCTCTTTTACTTACTGCTTTAGAAAGAGGTAAACCAGCATCTAAATCAGAAATTAATTCAAAAACTAAATCTTTAATTGTTGGTGTGGCTGCTTGAAGATAAAGAGTTCTTAAGGCTTCGATTAAAGGAACCTGAGATTGTAATAAAGTAGCAAATTGACGAAGGAAAATAGATAAATCCTTTTTATTAACCCTAGCTTGTCTGCCAAAAATTCCATCTAGAATTGTAGCTTTTCTTTCAGGAGTAATTTCAACAACTATTAAGCCATAGCCTTGAAGAATATTTATGGCCACATCTAAGGAACGAGCTTCTACTCTTCCTGTTTTAATATTTCCTTGTTTGTCTTTAGCGCGATAAATATATTTCATGTATTTATTAACCTAATAATTGTCTTAGCTCTGTTGGATTTAAGGAATAATTTTCTGCTGTTTCCAAAGATATTTCTCTTTTGCGAACCAATTCCATTAAAGAACGATTTAGAGAAACCATGCCTTCTTGAACACTGGTTTCAATAACCAAATCAATCTGATAGCTTTTCTTTTCCCTGATTAAATTCTTAATAGCTGAGTTAGCAAACATAACTTCACAAGCAGGTACTCGGCCACCAGAAATCCGAGGAATTAATCTCTCAGAAACAATACCAATTAAAGTCGTGGCTAATTGAGAACTAATCTGGCTTTGCTGAGATCCAGGAAAACTATCAACAATCCTATCTATGGTTTGGCTAGCTGAATTAGTATGCAAAGTAGAAAATACCAAATGACCGGTTTCTGCTGCTGTTAAGGCAATAGAAATTGATTCTGGGTCTCGCATTTCCCCAATCATAATCACATCAGGGTCTTGACGCAAAACAGAACGTAAGCCCCGATGAAAACTTACTGTATCTGTGCCCACTTCTCTTTGATCTATTAAAGCTCTGTCTTGGCTAAAAGTATATTCAATTGGCTCTTCAATCGTAATAATGTGTTCCATCCTTTTATGATTAATTTCATCTATTAAAGCAGCCAAAGTAGTTGTCTTTCCATGCCCAGCCGGACCCACTACTAAGAAGAACCCTTGCTGATATTTTGTAAATTCATGTAATATTGAAGGTAAACCTAATTCTTCTATGGTTCTAATATGCACTGGGATTAACCTTAAGGCTGCAGAAAGATATCCTTTTTGAAAATAGACATTAACCCTAAAACGAATTTTATTCTCAAAAGCAAAAGCAAAATCAATTTCTCTTTCACTAATTAACTTATCTTGCTGTTCTTCTGTTAATAAGGCGCCTATTAAACCTGCAGTCATTTCAGGAGTTAAAATCGCTTCATTGGAAATAGGAACTAAGTTCCCATCTATTCTCACTGTAGGATGCTTACCTACACCTAGATGCAAATCAGAAGCTCCTTGTTGAGCTGCTAAAACCATTAACTCTGCCATTTTCTTTTGATAATCCATTTTATAAAAAAATTAAAACATTTTAAAAATTATCTTCTATCTAATATATTATACTAAAAACATATCAAGAAAGTAAAGCGCTAAACCAAAAACAGCAACCACACCAGCTATTAACCAAAAACGCATGGTGACTTTAGTTTCTGGCCAACCCTTAGCTTCAAAATGATGATGAATCGGTGTTGATAAGAAAAGCTTTTTCTTTTTAATTCTACGATATGTTTTTTGGATAATCACTGATAAAGATTCAGCCACTAAGATAAAACAGAAAAAAGGCAAGAACAAAGCAGTATCAGTTATCATGGCCACTACTCCCATGGTAATACCTAAGGCCATAGCCCCAGTATCACCCATAAAAAAACGAGCGGGATAAACATTATACCAAAGAAAAGCCACTAAACTGCCTGCAATCACACTTAGAAAAGCAGCTAAATTATACATTCCTTGAGAAAAAGCCACTACTAATAAACAAGCAAAACCAATTAAAGAAATCCCCCCAGCCAAGCCATCTAGACCATCAGCTTCATTCATAGAAAAAGTAGTAGCCACTAAAACAAATACAAAAAACAATGGATACCATGAACCCAAACTAAAAACACCAAAAAAAGGAATGAAAATAGAATCTCTTTCTAATTTGGCCCAAAACCACCAAGCGCCTATTAAAGCAATTAAAGTATAGATAATAATCTTTTCTCTCATTCTTAAACCACCGCCTTTAGCCCCTATTCTTAAAACTCCTAATAAATCATCACCTAAGCCAACTAAAGCTGCGCCTAACATTGCACCTAAAGGCAACCAGGTCTGAGCACGAGATAAGAAATTTAAAGCACCAAAAAACCCATTAGTCACTTGGGAAAGAATAAAAAACAACAAAGTTACAAATATAGTTGAACCCCAAATCAGAATACCACCCATTGTTGGCGTGCCTTCTTTTTTTTGATGAAGCGCCATATAGACTGGCGCATTTTCATCAGAACGGATTTGTTTTCTAATACTATACTTGTAAAGAAAATGAGTTAATAAAGGTGTTAAAAGAATAGCTAAAATTGAAGTAAAAACTCCTAGAAAAAGAATACGAATAATATGAAAAGCTGGCGAACCAAAGATCATAAATTATTGATAAGTCATTAATAATTGTTCTTCTACCCAGTTATACAATTTGATTGTATCTCCAAAACGATCTGTTGAATTTAAAATGATAATCGCTATTACTATCTTATCATCTTTTCCTGGAAAAGGAAATTCATAAATGGTTAAAAGACAATCTTTTGCCTCTGGGGTAGTACCAGTTTTGCCTCCCCATAAATTATCTATTTTCCCAGCTAAAATATTTGTATTTTCTATCTGATGAACAACTTGATAGTCTGTTGAATAAACAATTGCCTCTTTTAAACGACTAATTTCTCCCAAATAAGGATATTTTGTATAAATCTCTTTACTTAAAATAAATAAATCTTCAGTATTTGTAAAATTACCTTCCCTATCTAAACCACTTGGATCAAAAAAAGCTGTATTATACAACCCTATCTCCTTGGCTTTTTTATTCATCAACTCAATAAAATTTTTCCCTTTCTTTTCTAAAGCTTCTTCAAAAGCTTTAGCTGCATCATTAGAAGAAGGCAATAAAAGAATTTTTAATAAATCATCAGTCTTAATTGTTTCTCCAGTTACTAATCCTCCTTCATCTCCTTCCATGCTCACAGCATAAGCACTAATAAAAACCTCTTCATCTAAAGAAGAATTTTCTAAAACAATTATTGCCGTCATTAATTTAGTTAAGGAAGCTGGAAACAAATGAAGTCTACTGTTTTCTTTAGCTAATATTTTTCCAGAGTTAATTTCCCCTATTAGATAAGCTGTTGCTTGTAATTCTGGAGGTGGGGTTTGAAAATCAAAAAGGTCATCTAAAGAATATTCTAATATTTCTATGCTAAGGACAATGCCAGTAATAACTACCATTAAGCTTAAAACAAACATTGCCCAAAACAAATAAGGCTTTTCTTGAGCAAATTGATAAAAGGAATTTTTATTAATTTTATTCTTCTGATTCTTTTCCATCTTTTTTAAATTCATCAAATTGAGGCAAATCTTCTTTTTTCTCAATACCTAAATGCTGTAAAAAAGCAAAAGAAATACTATAAAGATAAGTATTGTATCGCTGAGGATGACGAGAACGCTCTATTAACCCTCTAGATAATAATTGATTGATTGTATAAGTAGATTCAACTCCTCTAATTTCATTTATTTCTGTTCTCATAATTGGTCCTTGATAAGCAATAATAGCCAAGGTTTCCTGAGCCACATTGCTTAAATCCCCTTCTAAAACCTCTTTTTTCAATTTTTGAATAAAAGATGTTGCTTCTGGCGCTGTTGTCATTAACCACTGACCATCATTTTCTAAAATCCTCATCCCTCTTTCTGGAGCATTAAATTCTTCTTTTAAAATCTCTAAGGTTTCTTTAACCTTGGATTCTTTTTCTTCTATTATTTTGCTTATTCTTTGAAGAGAAAGAGGCTCTCCAGCAGCAAAAAGCAAACTTTCTATTTTTGACTTGATATCCATAGAGAACTAAAATTTTTATCTTGTTGTATTTTAATTAAGTTTTCCTTAGCCAAATACAAGATAGCTAAAAAAGTTACAATTAATTCCATTTTATTATCCTGCTTTGAATTGGTCAATTCTTTAAAATTATAATCTTTACCTTGAGTTAATTTTTGTATTAATTCTTGAATTCTTTCTTTAAGAGTGGCTATCTGCTTAAGCTTTTTTTCTTTTAAAACAACAGGTTTTTCAAATTCTGATAAGATTTTTTTAAAAGATTGTAAAAGATTATCTGTAGTCAAATGAGGCGGTGGTGAAAATTCATTAACAACATCTGCCCATGGGGTTCTAGTATAGAGGTAATATTTTTTTTGCCATAATTGTTCTATCTCTTTTCCTTTTTCCTTGTATTGTTTGTATAATTGCAAACGTTGTTCCAAATCCATAATCTCCTCTTCTTCTTCTGGTTCTAAAACTAAAACTGGTAAAAGAGTTTTGGATTTTATTAAAAGCAAAGTAGCGGCAATAACTAAAAAATCTGCCAAACTCTCAGGAGCCACTAAATCTTGATTATTAATATGCGCCAGATAATCTTGAGTAACTTCAGCTAAAGAAATTTCTGTAATTTCAAAATTATTCTTTTCTACTAATTGCAGCAGAAGATCTAAAGGTCCAGTAAATTGTTGGGTTTTAATTTCGTACATTCTGATAAAAACTATTTTTTCTCTATCTGTATTTCTGCTAAAAGCATATTTTTTACATTATTCACTAAGAAATCCTTAAATCTTTCTTCTAGGGATTTGTAAAAGAAATAGCTTTCCTTTTTGTATTCTACTAAAGAATCTTTACCGCCATAAGCTCTTAAGGAAGTTGAATCTCTTAAGAATTCCATTTTTTCTATATGCTCTATCCAAAGAGTGTCTAAAATTCTTAAAATTATTGCTTTGAGAATATCTGATAATTTTTCTTCACTAATAGCTGTGGATTTTTCTTGATAATCTTTTAAAGGAAATTCTTCATTGAGTTCTGTAAAGATTTCTTCAAGATAATCTTTTAATTCCTTAATAGCTGCTTTTTCCAAAATATTATCACGGATTCTATAAAAAGCGATTCTTTGTTTATTAATCACATCATCATATTCTAAGATATGTTTTCTCATATCAAAATACATGCCTTCTATCTTGGATTGGGCAACTTCTAAAGATTTAGTTACCATTGGATGTTCAATAGCTTGATCTGCTGGCCAACCTAATTTCTGCATCATACCTGATAAATATTTAGGAGCAAAAATACGCATCAAATCATCTTCTAAAGAAATGAAAAATTGTGAAGAACCAATATCTCCTTGACGACCAGCCCGACCTCTTAATTGATTATCTATTCTTCTAGCTTCATGTCTTTCTGTGCCAATAACATAAAGGCCGCCTAATTTTAAGACTTTTTCTTTTTGTTCTTTATCTGGAGGATTACCTCCCAAAACAATGTCCACTCCTCGTCCAGCCATATTAGTGGCCACGGTAACTGCTTTTAATTTTCCTGCTTGAGCAATTATCTCTCCTTCTCTTTCATGATTCTTAGCATTTAAAATATTATGAGGGATACCAGCCCTTTTTAAATACAAACTTAATAATTCATTTTTTTCCACTGATGGCGTGCCAATTAATATTGGTTGGCCTGCTTGATGTTTTTCTTTTACTTCTTGAACGATAGCCTTTAATTTTGATTCATCAGTTTCATAAATTTTATCTGATAAATCTTTTCTCACCATGGGTTTATTAGTGGGAATTACTATAACCTCAACATTGTAAACTTTTTTAAATTCCTCTGATGAAGTAAAGGCAGTTCCAGTCATTCCTGATAGTTTTTTATACAAACGGAAATAGTTTTGCAAGGTAATTGTAGCTATGGTGCGACTCTCTCTTTGAATAGGCACTCTTTCCTTAGCTTCAATGGCTTGATGTAAGCCACCAGAATATCTTCGACTTGGTAATAAACGACCAGTAAATTCATCTACGATAATTATTTTCCCTTCTTTGACAATATAATCACGATCTTTTAGAAAAAGATAATTGGCTTTTAATGCTGTTTCTAGATGATGAACATACAGGAGGCCTTTTTCATCAAAGATATTAAAGCCAAAGATTTTTTCTAATTTATTTAATCCTTCTTCAGTTAAAGCCACGGCCCTGTCTTTTTCATTAACAGTAAAATCTAAATCTTTTTTTAATTTAGGCACCACTTGAGTAAATTCTTGATACAGCTTAGCAGCTTGTTGATCTGGCATCGAGATAATCAAAGGTGTTCTTGCTTCATCAATTAATACACTATCTGCTTCATCAATAATCACATATTGGTGCTCTCTCTGAGTTTTTTCCTCTAAGGAAGAAATTAAATGATCTCTTAAATAATCAAATCCAAATTCACTATTAGTACCATAGGTAATATCTGCTAAATATGCTTGTTTTTTATCAATAGGGCGTAAAAATTCTTTAAAAACCTTAAAACCACCAATTTCATCTCTCTTTGTATCTAATTCTTCTCTTTTGTCTTTTTTTTCTATATATTGTGAATCATAAAGATAACTTCCATCTTGACTTAAACAACTAGTGGTTAATCCTAAATAATCATAAACTTGTCCCATCCAAACCGCATCTCTCTTAGCTAAATAATCATTAACCGTGACAATATGAACTCCTTTACCTTCAATAGCATTTAAAACTGCTGGCAATGTAGCCACTAATGTTTTCCCTTCTCCAGTCTTCATTTCAATAATTTTTCCTTCATGAAGGGCAATGCCTCCTAAAATCTGAACATCAAAATGACGCTGCTTTAAAGTGCGCTTACTAGCTTCTCGAGTTAGGGCAAAAACCTCTGGTAAAATTGCATCTAGGCTTTCGCCTTTTTGAATTTGTTCTTTTAAAAACTTTATCCTTTTAGGAAATTCTGATTGAGATAAATTACTAATCTCTTTTTCCTTTTCATTAATCCCAGCAACAATTTTTGATTTTTGTTTTTGATAACGAACACTTAAATCAGGAAAAAAAATATCTAATAAAGACATAAAGTAAAAAAATTAATAACCAAAATTACTTTCGCCTATACCTTATAGCGATCATAATTATATTTAATATACAAAAACTTACAAATGGAGTTTCCTTTTTAAAAGACGAGCCAATCTTCTAAAACGACCTTTTTTCATTCCCTTATCTTTGACAATTAAACTCTTTAAGTTGTTCTTCAGTTTCTTCACTACTTCTTCAAAACTGCCTCCAGTTGTTTTATAAACAATATCTTTTCCAGGAATGGCAAAATTAGCTTCAGCAAAAAAAATCTCCCCAGTTTGTTGCTGTGAAGTAACTTTACCTATATTAACTGTTAAGTCAGCCTTGTCTTTATAATGCTTAGTAACTTTTTCAAGAACTTTCAAATTCTTTTCTAAGTATTCCTGTTGTTTATCTAATAACTTGATATTAACAGGATTAATTCTAATATTCATTAATCTAATTTTACCTAAAAAAACATCTAAAATCAAACCCGCCCTTGATCTCTCAAGAGCGGGTTTAAAAGCAAATTAATGCTTATTTTCTTTTTTTAGTTACTTTCTTAACTTTTCTTGCTTTAGGTTTAGCTTTTTTAACAACCTTTTTTGCCTTTGGTTTTGCTTTAGGCTTAGCTTTTGGCTTAGCCTTAGGTCTAACTTTAGGCTTAGCTTTCTTTACGGTTTTTCTTGCTTTTGGTTTTGCTTTTTTAACGGCTTTTTTAACTTTTTTTGTAGCCATTTTTTTATTGAGCGCTGCTAATTAATTTTATTTTAAAACAATTAGGCGCTGATAATTTTTCAAACAGCCGACCAATCCTTTTAAGGATTATCCGAATGGATGCTGTCTGAATATTTTAATAACTTCAAAATTCTTTTAATTAATTTTTGAAATTATTTTCCAAAATTATTTTTCAAAAAGTATTTTTACTTCTCTAATAAAATTTTAACTCTTACAAAATTAATGTCAATAGTGGATAACAATTATTTCTTCTTGTAACTTAATTTTAAATTTTTTAAAAACTTTTTCTTTGCAAAAACTTATTAAATCTAAAATATTTTTTGCTGTTGCCTCATTAAAATTAATAATAATGTTTGCATGAAAATCAGAAATCATTGCCCCACCAATTTTTGTTCCTTTTAAGCCACATTGATCAATAAACCAACCAGCAGAGATTTTGCCTCCTTGAATCTTAGCTTGTTTTCTGTATTTTTCAGCTACTTCTTTAGCATAAATATTCTTAAACACACTTCCAGCTGAAGGGTATTTAAAAAGACCTCTTTGGGTTTTATAATTTCTATTTTCCCTCGCTTGTTCAATAATCTTTTCTTTTTTTCCTTTTTTAATAAAGATTTCTACTGTCCAAATTATTTCCTTGTTTTTTTTAAAAATACTATCCCTGTATTTAAATTGACAATCTTTTAGCAAATAAGTTTTTTCTTTATAAGTTTCTGTATTTATGGTTTTTACTTTTTTTACAATCTGACTCATTTCATTTCCAAAAGCCCCAGCATTACCATAAACGGCTCCGCCTAGAGTACCTGGAATACCTGATACCCATTCTAATCCTTGATATTCCATTTTAATAAATTTTCCCAACAATAACTCCAACATTATCCCAGCAGGAGCAATGATTGTTTGAGAATCAATTTTCCTTATTCTATTATTTCTTATCTTGATTATTAATCCAGGATATTTTTCTCCTGCAAACAGAATATTAGAACCATTGCCTAAAATAAAAAAAGGCAAAGAATTAGCTTTTGCCCATTGTAAGCTTTTTATTAATTGTTTTTTATTAGAAATAATTGCTAAATAACTTGTCTTTGTTTTTATTCTAAAAGTATTGCTCTGTCCTAAAGAAACGTCTTTTTTAATCCAATCAGGGATTTTGGTTTTTAATTTTGCCATTTGATTTTAAAAAGAGGGCCCTGGAAGGGTTGACTCCTAAACTATTTGTCTATTAAGTGAGTGCGCAGCCTCCAAGGCCCAATTAAATCTTAAAGCATATTAAAAAAAGATGCAAGGTTATTCTAGATAAAAAAATTCCGCCCTGTAAAACAGAACGGAAAATCGACAAATAGTAGGGTTATCTTAATTAAAGGCAAAACCTCTCGTCAAGACAACTCACTCACTTAACAGCATTATACACTATTTCTTTTTAAAAAGCAAGTTTTTAATGAGTGGGAATTTCAAAAGGAATGCGCCATGATTTTAAAGCAATAATGGCATCAAAAAAGATATTCCGGTTTTTCAAGTAATAAAAATCATATTTTAATTTCTCTTTTGCATCTTCTATAGAAGCTCCATGAGGATAATTAAGCTGAGCCCAACCAATAGCCCCAGGTTTAATTAAAGCCCTGAATTCATAAAAAGGAACTTCTTGTTTAAAAAGTTTTGTTAATTTGATTTCTTCTGGCCGTGGACCAACAAAAGAAACATCTCCTTTAATAATATTAAAGATTTGAGGAAGTTCATCTAAATGCAAATATCTTAAAACCTTACCTAACCTTGTAATCCGCGAATCATTCTTCAAAGTCCATGCTGGTCCAATACTACTAGCATCTTCTACCATCGTTCTGAATTTATAAATATAAAATTCTTTTCCTTTTAAACCACTGCGAATAGATTTATGTAAAATTGGGCCTGGAGAATCTATTTTTATTAAACAAGGTATTATTAACCAAAAAGGTAAGGTAAAAATAAACAATATTATACTACTAAAAATATCAAATATTCTTTTAATAGTTTCATAAAATTCTCTGTTTTTACTATAATAATTTTCCACAAACCAAGAAGGATTTACTAAATTAATTGGTATTTTCTGAATAGTAGATTCATAAAAATCAACTAAATTAATAATTTTAATTTTGTAATAAATATCAGGAAATTTAGAAAAAAGAGAGAAAAAACTCTCAAATAAAATTGCATCAACTACAATAGCATCAATTTCTTTTTCTTTGATCTCTTTAATGATTTTCTCTGTTTTATCTTCTATATTCTTAGGAGATAATATTTCTTCTATCTGATAGCCTAATTGTGGATGTTTTTTAAGAAAAAGATTGATTTCCTTTGCTTCTTCAGTATCTGAGATTATAAAAACTTTTAATTTAGGAACTTCTATTATTCGGTTAAACAATCCCCGCCAAATTAAAAACAAAGTTAAAGAGAAAAGAATTGTTAAAAATAAAACTATTTTTGGTGCTAAAGAAGGTACAAAAAGGTAAAAATAGATTATGCCTATTATAGCTCCAATACCAAATAATTTAAAAGCCATTTCAAAGAATTTTCTTCTATTAATCGCATGTCTTAATTCATATAGATGACTAATTAGAAACAAGATAATCCAGATTACAAAGATAAAAGAAAATGGAAACAAGCTTTGATGAAAAACCCCCACATCAAAAGGCCAACCATGCCTAATAAGAATAGCTAAAACCAAAGAGACATAAAAAACAATCAAATCACCAACAACCAAATAAAAAGTTTTAATTCTATTTTGTAACATTTTTTATCAATTTCTTACTAATATTATAGTTTTAAAAATTGAAAAATCAAAACCAAAACAACAGCCGCATATATTCCAGCTACAATATCATCAAAAACAATCCCCCAGCCTTTAGGTAAAGATTCAATAACATTAGCTGGGAAAACCTTAATGGCATCTATTATTCCATAAACAAAGAAAATTATTAAAAACATCAATAAAGGTAAATCAGAAAACCAAATTGTAGCTACTAAAACACCAATGATTTCATCAATGATGATTTTCCTAGAATCTTTTTTCTGAAATAGTTGTTCTGCTCTTGAAGTTAAAGGAATTGCAAAGATGATAAGAATTAAAGTTATTAATCCTTTTTGCCAAAAAATTAATGGATGAATTAAGTAAGCAATAATCACTCCCAAACCAACCCCAGCTGCCCCCAAAAAAATAGGCAAATAACCTACTCCAAAAAAAGTAGCAAATAATTTTACAAAAAAATCTTTATAATTATTTAAAAAATCCATTACTTAGCTATTTGAGTATTAACTCCTTCATCAGTAAATGCGTTTTTATAAAAAAAATGCAATAAACCAAAAACAAAACCAAAGATAATGTACCAAATGTTTAAAGTTAGATTAATTATTGCCCCACCAGCTAAAACTCTTAAAACATAACCTAGTCCAGCGCAAAAAGAACAAATATATCTTACATGCTCTAACCAAAGTGTATAAATCATATTAATAATCAAATACAAAACAGCAATTACTGCAAACTTCAAATTAATTTGCAAACTTAACCATAAACCAAGGATAATTAAAATCAAACTGCTAAATAAAGCTATGCTTGGGTTTAATTTTCCAGAAGCAATTGGTCTTTGAGATTTTATTGGATGTTTTTTATCTTTTTCCTGATCTAAAACATCATTAAATAAATAAGCCACTCCTGTAAATAAACTAAATAACAAAAAAGCTTCTCCAGCTTTTAAAAACAATGGTAAGTTAAATACCATTCCAGAAAACAACAAAGGAACAAAAACAAAGAGATTTTTAATCAATTTTTTAGGTCGAAAACTAAGAAAGATATAATAAAGAGTTTTCATAAAGATTTATAATTTTAATTCTTTTTGTGGGTTTTTCTTTTTTATAAATTGTGTTACCTCTGGAACAAATGCCTTTGCAGTAATAATGGCATTTTTTGTTTCTTCTTCTGATACTAAAAGATCAGGCTCATCATAAGTAAACCTATTACGCTTTTTTCTCATTCTATTAAAATATTCTATTAAATCTGAAAACTTTGGGCCTAAGGTTTTTTCCGCAAAAAACACTACAGTTTTGTGTTGCTGACCATTAATTGGACGATAACCAAAAGAAAACATTAAAGCCCGAGCAGTCCTTAACATTGCCAAATAGGCATAATTATACGCTACCCCAGTATCAATGCTTGTGTTTGCCTCTGCAACTTTTATATCTTCTATCGCCCTTGTCAGATGCTTACTTACTTGATCAAACCCTATCTGCTCTTCTTTAATAAACCCTGCGTCTTTATATTTTTCTAAAAACTCCTTCATGTCAAATATATTTTTTCTTGTTTAATAATATTTTCTAAAAAAGAGTTTTTATTTTTTAATTTATCTTTATACTCTTTTTCGCTTAATAAGATATAATTAATTTCCCTATTTATCTTTTTTTCTAATTGAGTTAATTTTTTAATTAAAGAATTTTCATTAATTGAACCTATAATGCATAAATCAATATCACTTTGTTTTTTTTCTTCTCCTCTGGCAAAAGATCCATAAATAAAAGCTTCTTTTATTCCTTTTGTATTTTTTAGAATTTTTTCTAATTCTCCTTTAGCGCCTATTGTTTTAAAAAAAATATTCTTAAAATCTTTATATAAGGGATAGTTTTTATTTATTTTAAAGAATCGATTATTCCCTTGGTAATAACTTTCTAAGATGCCATCTTTGACTAAATTATTAATATCTCGTTGGAAAACCCCTGGTTCTTTATTTAAAAAACGGGATATTTGACGAAGATAATAAGAATCTTCTGAATGATTGAAGAATATCTCTAAGATTAATGATTGGTTTTTTGTAAAAGCTGGAATCATGATAACTGTATGCTATTTACATACAATTGTATGCTTGATATATACAATTGTCAAGCTTCTAAAAATACCTTGTTTTCTCTTGTATTATGTATTATTTTTAATACCTTTGTTCAAAAATTTCATTATTCTCTCAATAATACTACTTATTTCTTCTTTCCGGGGCACTAAAATATCATAAAAACCCATCTTGGTTTCTTTATGAAAGAAATAATAATGAAAGCCAAAAACTAATAAATAACTAATGGTTGAGGTAATTGCAGCTGCTACCATCCCATATTGGGGAATATAAATAAAGTTCAATAAGGCATTGAGTATTGTGGCCAAAAACCAACTAATAGTAAGTTTAAAAGGATATTTGGTGCTTAAAAAATATAAACCTAATACATTAGATACAGATAAAGCTATTAACCCAGGCAAAAGTAATAATATGGGCTGAACTGCTGAAAGAAATTCTCGACCATACAACAATCCTATTGGAAATTTAATAAACAACAAAGTACCTAGAGCAAGTACTGAAACAGACAAAAAGGAAATTCGAGAATATCTTGCCACTGATTCTTTTTTTGATTTATTTTCAATATTAATTTTAGGAAACATTACAGTAGTAATTGAAGAAGGTAAATAAAAAAAGATGTTACCAAAAGTAGAAGCTAAAGAGTATAAACCAGCCTCAACCATGCCTTTGAAAAAATTCACCATATATAAATCTATCCGTAATATTAAAAGAGAAAAAATACCAGTTAAGAATATTCTCAAGCCATAGTCTAAAGATTTTTTAAAAACATTGACATTAATCTTAAAGCTTAATCCATATCTTGACAAAACAGATCTCATTGGCAACGAAGCATCTATAATATTTATTAATGCATACCAAACTACAACATAAAAAACATTAAGCCTAAATACCAATAATAATAAAATTACTCCGATTAAGCTTATTAATTGGGTTATAACACTAAAAATATTATATAATCTGAACTTTTGCTCTCCTATCAATATCCCATCAAAAAAATTAGCCCAAAAAATAAAAGGCAAAGATACCAGATAAATAAGCAAATAGCTCCTAGGGATATTCCTAAAGAATATGGGAAGATTAAATGCTAAAACTAAAACAACAAAAAAAGATATTAAACTAATAATTAGACCCAACCAAAAAGAATTACTGATGATATCTTTTTCCTCAACACTTTTATTTGAAATAGCAAAGGTATTAAAGCTACTAATCCCTAAATTGCCTAAATTAATAATGGTTGTCCCAATCATTACGATAACTGCCAAAAGCCCTTTTCCGTTAGGACCCAAAGCACGAGCAACAACAATCCCTATTAAAAGATTAAGAGATAACCTTATTACCATAGAACTAAAAGTAACAGATATATGATTTAAGGCAGAAACCTTTTCTTTTATTGAAAACATAATTGCATAAAAATCATTTTTTCATTATAATAAGCTAAATCATTATAAAAACTACTGATATATAGTAAAAAATAGATGTATAATTTAATTCTAAACAAATTTGAATATTTAGTAAAGCACATTCTTAAGATTTATTAATAAAAAGCTATGACTAAACAAAAAAGAAAATTAATATTAATTTATGGATTACCTGGTTCAGGAAAAACATATTTAGCCAAGCGTCTCTGCAAAGAAAAAAAAGCTAAATATATAAATTTTGACTTATTTCATTATTATAAAACAAGTAATAATAAAATAGAAAAAGAGAAATTATTAAATTTCTTAGAAAGTATTATAAAAACAACTAAAGCTAATACTCTTGTGCTTGATGGCTTTAGTGAAAATATTAACTTGGAAGATTTAATAAAAGAACTGGATCTTCGCTCTGAAATCTATTTTTGTTTTGCGGCCCCACATATAATAAAAAGACGGCAAACTGAAAAGCGAAAAAAGAAAAAATGTAAAATAGATTATAGTGAACAAGCAATTAAACAACTAACATCCAGTCTCTTTATTTATGTTGCGCATTTAAACCCTAATTTAATAACCGTAGACACTACTAATAATAAATTGGCGTTTATTAAAAAAGAAGATTGGAAAAAAAGATGGATGGATCTTATCTTCCTTTCAGGTTTTGCAAATACTGACAATAACCAGTTCTTTCACTATCACAGAATAGAGCTTCCATCAGGAATTATTATTAAAGGATATTCTGAAAGCGAAAAAACTTGGGAAAGAATTCAAAACCTAGTAGATTTTAGTGATAAATCAATATTAGATATTGGTTGTTGTTATGGGTATTTTAGTTTTAAAATTGAAGAAAGAGGTGCCAAGGACATTGTTGGTTTAGAAAAAAATAAAGAAATTATAGATGTAGCTAAAAAAATCCATGCTTTAAAAAAATCAAAAATCTTTTTCAAGCAAGGTGAAGTAGAAAATATATGTCTTGAAAAATACTTTGATATCATTTTAGTTTTGAATATGCTTCATCATGTAAAAAACATTTCTAAAGCCCTAGATAATATCTTTTCTATGGGAGACTGTATCATTTTTGAAATACCTTTTGAGCAAGAAAAAATTATTCTAGAAATAGGTAAAAAATGGAATTTTCAATTATCCACACAATTAAATTCACACAGAGGCGGGAGAGAAATTCTCGTTTTAGTTTCGCCAAAAAATAAAAGTAAAGTCAATAAAGACATCGAGGCAAAATATAAAATTACCAAAATTACTTATATAAAACATAAAAAAGCATTGGTAAAAGAAAAAATTAAATCTTTTTTAAAGAAACTTGCACCAAACCCTGTTATGAATCTCTACCGCAAATTGAGAAAAAAACATTATTCTTATCTTTAAAATTATTCTAAATATAATTCACTAACTTTTTCTAGTTATAGAATCTTTAAAGCGTTGAATTATATCCCAATCTTGCAATATTTTGGTTTTTTTTGTTTGTCTTTATTTAATAACAACCTTTTATAATCGATTTTTAATACTAATAAATGCTTGTTCTATCAAATATAAATCTTTACTATTTAAAGCATTGTAAATAATCTCTAACATCTCTTTATCAATAATATTAAAACCATCATTCAGGTTTTGAAAAAACTTAGATAAATTAGAAGTACCATCTATATTCCAATCTAATGTTTTAATATGAACTACTCCTCCTTTATCAAAAAATTTATTACTTTCTTTAAAAAAATTACGTGTTGAGCAATCTATATCAAAATAGCCTAATTTAGCTAAGAATATAACATGATCACAGATTAACTTTAATAATTCTACCTGATTTTCTTTACTTCTATTGACTCGCTTATCTTCGTATTCTTCGAACCATCCAACAAATTTATTATTTTTATATATGAATCCTGTAATACCGTTGCTTAAAGGAGAAAAAGAAGCAATTTGGATTCTAATTTTATAATCATTAAGAGCAAAGCGAGGGGGAATTATTTTTGCAACAATTTTTTTTCCACTGAACCTTGTTAAATAAACCAAGGAATGAATTCCATTCTTAAGAATCTTTGTGATGGGTAAATTATCTAATTGAACTTGATTATTAATTCTATTAAGTTTCCTTTTAAACAACATTACCCAACAGTCAGGATTAATAGACTTTATTTTCTTTTCTAAAGAAAAAAATGGATCCATAGCTTGCATAAAATCTTCAAATGTAAACTTTGATTGTAATTCTTTAGAAAATAAAGTTTTTATATCTTTATAATCCGTATCTACCGGTCCTTCTATTAACACCTCTCCGTTAGATATTGCAGCCAATTTACAAATCCACTCCCACCCTCTACATTGTTTAAAAATATGATGGTGAACATTATCTATAAAAATTTTATCAAATTCAATCAATGGCATAAAATCACGAAAAGAATCATGAAAAACCTCCATGTTTGATTGTTTTAATGTCTTGCATAACTTTATAAACTTTTCATCTTCATCAATAATTTGAACTTTTTCAAAAAATTGTGCCGCTACAAGAGGAAAATATCCTGTATTGCAACCAATGTTTAAAAAATTCTGCCCTTGAAAGAAGTTTGGGGCAATTTGGTTAAATATATCTTGTCTCTTCTTAAGATCTCCAATGGCTTTTAGTTTATCTATCTTATATTGATATGTTGAAGAATGAAATAAAGAATTAATTTGAGGCTGTGCCTTTTCTATGTCCTTAAATACCAAGTTTTGTTTTTCTTTTTTTACCTGATTCTTTGCTGTATTTTTCTTCTTTATAAAAGAATCTTCTTTTTCAATTTCCTTAATGATTGATGGTAGAGTTATAAGCTTAACATACAGAACAGACAATTTTGGGAAACTACGTATATACCAATAATAATTATAAATATATTTTTCTATTTTTGACGGAAAAAATCCTATAATTCTTTTAATTTTATCTTTAATTGGTTGCATGTAAGAAATATTTTTAGCTGTTTTCAAAGATACCTTCAAGCTTTTTTGTAATAAATCATATTATTTGCATTCCGTTAATTTAAAAATTATTCCACCCAAGCATATAATTTTTTCCACCTATGTTCTATTTTATAATTAGGATTCGCCTGAAGAATTAATTTCGTTAAAACTTCTTTATCGTCAGGTAAGTGATAAGTGCATATACTTAATTTCGGAGAAAATGTTTTTAAAGCCCATTGTGCTCCTTCCAGCATTAGTCTTTCTGCTCCCTCAATGTCTGCCTTGATAAAATCTATTCTAGATATATTGTTTTCCTTTATCCAGCTATCTAAATCAATTACCTTAATGTATTCGTTAATTGTATTATTTCTTATATCTTCCTGCCTTTTTCTAATTATAGTGGCATCACCTATTACATTTCCTTTTATATTAATTAACTCTTTTTTATTTGACAACCCATAAGGAATAGAAAAAATATTTTTATTTAATTTAATTGTTTTTTCTAAATATTCTTTTCTTATCTCTTTTACTGGCTCAAAAGCATAAACTACTCCTCCTAAAAAAGAAGCTAAGGCTGAAAATAAACCTAGATTAGCCCCAGCATCTATAACTATATCTCCTTTCCGTATTTGAATATTTTTATATAAATAAGGACCTTCATCAAAGGCACTGCTGTAATCATTGGTTAAATAAGGATATATAAAATCTAGCCAAGTCATAACTAAATTGGCCTTGGCTTGGAATGATAAAAACTTGGGAAACAAAATACCATCAAAGTTAAAGTATTGCTTTTTTCCATATCTCTCATCCAAGTATATATATGGCTTGTTTATAGCAAATGTAGTTCCTAGAAAATATTTTTCAATGATATATCTATTCCTTAAAGATGAACCTTTTTTATTTTCAAGTAAAACATTTTTTAAAACTATTAATAACTCTGAAAAATATTCTCCGCCTATTAATCGAGCTTTGATAGATTCCTTGCTTATTGATTTTTGCATAATAATTATAAAAAAATTAAATTTAAAATAAATCTTCAAATTTACCTACACAAACATCTATATCAAAATTATTCAAGGCATATTGAAAACCATTATGGCCCAACCCTTGTAATTTGTTTTTTTCTTTATACATTTTTTCAATAATTTTTACAGCTTCTTCTAAATCACCTGATTTTAAAGCATAACCACACTGAGCTTCTTTAATAATCTCCCCTCCGTCACTTTGTTCATGCAGAAAAGAAATAACAGGAATAGCTGAAGCCATATATCCTATAAGTTTTGCTGGCACAGCTGGGGTTGTGTTTTTCCCTGTTAAGCAAATTATACCAACATCACAATCTTTAACTAATAATGGATATTCTTCTAAAGAAACAAATGATTTGAATAAAACATTATTAAGATTAAGTTGTTTTGTTAATTCTATTAATTCTTTTTTAGCAGAGCCATCACCAACAAAAAGAAAAACAATATCTTTATATTCTTGTATTTTATCTGCAATCCTAATTAATAAATCTAAACCCTGAGAAGGACCTAAAACCCCACCAAATAGAAAAATGAATTTATCCTCTAGGTTATATAATTTCCTGAATTTATCTGTTTTTTGTAATTTTAATAATGGCTTCATGTCAATCCAATGAGGAATTACTTGTATTGTTTGAGGCTGAATATTTCTTTTTTCTTCTAAGAATTTTTTATGACTATTAGAGGGAACAACAATTAAATCAGCGCCCTGATAAGCTTTTTTCTCCATTTTTTCAAAAAATTTGATTATCAGTTTGTTTTTCAAAATTCCTAAATCAATGGCATTTTGAGGAAAAATATCATGGAGATTAAGAATATATTTTGCTTTATAAAAATTCTTTATCTTCAAAGCAGTAATCGCTAAGGGCAAAGGTGGACTGTGAACAATTACAATGTCAATTTTCTGTTTAATTATTCTTTTTATTTTATTAAAAAAAAGACAAGGCATCATTAATTGAGCCAATCCTCTAATAACAAAATTTACTTTATGATGAGGTAAGGTCTTAATTCTTAAAACCTTAACCCCGTTTTCATCTTTAATCTCTGGCCAAACAGATTCTTCTGTATTAACTAAATTATATTTTGGATAAGAGGTGGCAACCCAAATATTATAATCTCTATTATTTAAATCATTAGCCAAATCTTTCATTAA
The DNA here is from genome assembly GCA_028695015.1 of Minisyncoccota bacterium. GTDB lineage: Bacteria > Patescibacteriota > Minisyncoccia > UBA6257 > UBA6257 > JAQTTC01. The sequence continues at coordinate 10,230 of JAQVJR010000003.1, read as the reverse complement.
TTGCGCTGCTGAACGGATTTCTGGAGGATAAGAATCTGTGATAATTAAGATATTTTTCTTCATCTAAAAATGTTTTCATTATTTAAAATAGCTCCAAAACTTTTCTTTGGCTTTTACATATTGATCTCCCCATCCTTTTTGTCTTTGCAGTTTTTCTTCTAGATCCAACATTAACTTTGTTGAAATCATAATAGATTTAAGAGAGTCCCCTTGTTCATTATTAGCTATTCTTTTACCAATCTTAATATACATATCACGGTAACTATTAGTTTTATACATTTTTCTTTTCCTAATAATCCTTGTTTCATCTTCTGCTAAGTAAAAAATATTATCAGTGATTCTAATATTCCTACCAGGAACTTTTAATTCTACATGGTCCCTAGGCCCAATTCGGGTACTGCCTTTTTCACTGAAAACTGTAGTAAAAACCGCACCATTTTCCAATTCTATCCAAACTTCAATAGCATTATCTTGTAATAATTTAATATCAAAATCCTTAGGTTGGCTAAAATCATTTAGATGCAAGAAATGATCAATTTGATGACAACCATTAGCAAAAAAAGTACTTCGGGAAATAGGCCAAGAATACCAAAAATACTTAGGCTGACTTATCTCATAGACAACAGAGTGATATGAGATAGGATCACCAGATTTAACCCCTAAATCTTTTTTTGCCCAATCATTAAATACAGAATATCTTTTATGAAAACCAATAAAAACCTTAGGTCCAAATTGTTTTATTGCCTTTTCAATTTCTTCTAATTCTTCATAATCCATAGCCACTGGTTTTTCCACTACAGCATAAGCGCCTTGTTTTAAAGCATGTAAAGTTATTGGGGTATGAGTATGATTATAACTGGCAACAAAATAAACATCATATTTTTCATTATTTCTTGGGAAAGGACTTGCGTCCCATTTTTGAGCGCTTTTTTGCCAAATTTGTGTGGGATCAATTTCATGAATAGTCGTGATATTAACAAAAGGCTTCATAAAACTGATAATATTGGTTTTAGCATAATTACCAAAACCAAAAAGAACTCCTGTTTTACGAGAATCTAGTTTCTTAACTTCACCTTTTGTTTCTTTAATTACAGTTGGGTTTTGAATATTAATTTTCTCACAATTATCCCAATCAGTATTTTTAATTTCCTGAATTAATCCTTGTTCTAATTTTTCTTTTAATTCTTGAGAAATATCTCTGCCCGAATATATGCTCCAACTAATAATATCTTGCCACCAATGATTTGATTTACCTTTTTGATTTAAAGAATATAATAGAATTTCCTTTGATGATAATTGAGGTAAAATATCTTTATCAATATTAAAAATAAACTCCTGAGGTAGAGTTAAACGTTCAACTAAATGAGGATGAAATGGCGCAATAAAGGCTATAATATCATTATTTTTAAATTCTGAATTATCCCCTGTTTCAATAATTTTACCTATGCCGCAAGAAACATATTTATCATTTCTCCTTTGTTCACGAAATCTAGACCAGGCTTTTGTAAATAACCCGTAAAAACCAACAACTGGTAAATACCTTAAAGCCATTTTTAAACTCTTAGGTCTGATATAATAAGCACCTTCTATTTTTTCCAAATTCTTCCAAGCTAAAACCTGAATTCTATATTCTTTCTTGCTACAATAATAATCTAAAAGACCATTTTGCCATTTTTTACCTGTAAGTATTTTCATAAATGTTAAGTTATTTCATTGTATATCAATCCCTTAATCAAAGCAAAAAATTGAGACCAATTATTGCTATTATTTTCTTTATACTCAGGGAATTTTTGTTTTTTAAAATAAGCATCTTTTATAGCCTCTGCCCAAGCTTGAGGATTATTATAATCTAAAAATCTAGCACCTTTATAATCTTGTAAAACCTCTTTATTAATATCCACACTAGAAACTAAGATAGGTAAACCAAACATGGCTGCCTCTATCATAGGCAAACCAAGTGATTCTATATAACTTGGGAAAACTAATAAATCAGAGGATTTATATAATGAAAGAGCTTTATCATAAGGTATTTGCCCTTCAAGAATAATAGCATCTTCTACTTTTTTTTGATTTATTAATTTAATTAATTTTGTGCTTCGTGCCTTTTTATCTGCCTCAAAGGTAAAATGAACCACTAAATTTTGATAAATATTTTTTTCTTGATTCTTAAGCAACCTCAATGCTTCAATAATAATTTCATGGTTTTTATATGGAAATGTAGCTGCGGGGTAGAAAATATGAAATTTGTTATCGCCAAAGTCTATGGTTTTAATTTTTTCTATCTCTATTTTTTCAAGACTTGGTTTTATTACTTTTATTTTAGAATCATCTCTCTTGAGCTGTTTTTGCATAGCTTTTTTCATTGTTTCTGTTTGAACTACCAAATGAGTATCTTTTCTTAAACCATATTGAATAATTTTTTTATAAATATTTTGATAGAACCACAGCCCTCTTTCGTCTTTGTTAAACAATTTCCATCTCTTAATTTGATAAAAAGATAGTGGTTGGTGTATATAAGCTATTTGCTTAGTGTTTTTATAATAACGAATCCCAGTATTTTGCAGAGAAATAAGCAAATCTGCTTTAATATTATGTTTTTGACTCCATTTTTTTAAACCAAACAAATCCCATTTAATTCGATCTATTCTTTTTTTCCCTTTAATATCATTAATGATTTTAATGTTATCACTCTCGTATTGCTTTAATTCTTCTAATGAGCAAAAAACATAATAAATAAAATTTTCTGGAGAATATTTTGATATATTGCTTAAAAATTGTCTTAAAATAGTTAATGCTCCTCCTTCTGTAGCAGCTGTATCATTTACAAAAATAATATATTTTGACTTCATTGTATACTTTTTTTAATAATCTTAATGATTTTTTCTCCAGCTAAGCCATTTCCAAATGGATTTTTCCATTGTCTTTTAGAATTGAGTATTTTTTTAGCTGATTTTAATATTTTTTCAGGATTAGTACCTGCTAAAATATTACTTTTAATTATTAGGGTTTCTGGTCTTTCTGTATTATCTCTTAAGGTAATACAAGGCACTTTCATAATACAAGCTTCTTCTTGAATGCCCCCAGAATCAGTCAAAATTAGTTTAGCATTTTTTTGAAGCAGAAGAAAATCTAAATAGCCTAAAGGCTCTATTAATTTAATATTTTTAGGAATTGATAATTTAAATTCTTTTAACATTTTTCTAGTTCTAGGATGAATAGGATAAATAACAGGTAAAGAAAACTCCTTATTAATCATTTCTATTCCTTTTAAAATCCCTTTTAATCTTTCTTGATTATCAACGTTTTCTGCCCGATGAGCTGTTATTAGAAAATATTGATTTTTTTGAAGATTTAATTTTTTTAAAATCTTTGATCTTTGTTCAGCTAGTTTCATATTTTGAAAAACAGCATCTACTATTGTATTACCAGTAACAAATATATTTTTATTAGAAATACCTTCTTTTAAAAGAATTTCCTTTGCTTTTTTTGTTGGTGCAAAAAGCAAATCAGAACAATGGTCAGCTAAAATTCTATTAATTTCTTCTGGCATTTCTCTAAAATAAGACCTTAACCCAGCTTCAATATGGCCTACTTTAATATGGATTTTAGCAGCAGCCAAAGCACCAGCTAAAACTGTATTAGTATCTCCTTGAACTAAAACAATATCTGGTTTTTCTTTTAATAAAATCTTCTCTATACTAACAAGGATTTTAGCTGTTTGCTCAGCATGAGTACCAGAACCAACATTTAAATTATATCTTGGTTGAGATAAATTTAATTCTTTAAAGAATATTTTATCTAAATTCTGAGAATAATGTTGATTAGTATGTAAAATAGCAAAATTTACCTTGTTTTCCTGACAAGCTCTGATAACCGGAGACATTTTTATAATCTCTGGACGAGTGCCTAATATAATAAAAACTTTCATAATTTATTAATATTTCTCTAGGTATTTCTTTATTTCTTTTATACTTTCTGTAACTAAGTTTTTTCTTAACCATTCTTTTTCTTTTTCATTAACTAATTCACCTATGCCCTGTAAAACATTTTTTGAATTATAATTTCTCTCTATAAACTTAATTAAATCATTTAAATATTCTTTCTGGGATTTATTAATCCTCTCTTTTAATAATTCAGGATTAATAGAATACCCTTTATTCAAAAAATAGTAAACATCAAATAAATCACGAGCAACAGGCACTTTTCTATCAGTCAAAGCTATTATTTTATGAGTAACCATGGTTGGAATATCGACAATTTTCACCTCAGTCCCAGAAAGCCAGTGAGTTACATAGTTATTATTTTTCCATTTCCTTTTGCTAAATTCTAGCTTAATATTAGGAGCATTTAATTCATAATCTAATAAGAAAAACAAAGCATACCTTTTATTATAAAAATCTTTAATCCGGCCATATTTTTCAATAACTATCTTTATCCTGTCTATATCTTCTGAATCTAAATCTTTTATAACATCAAAATCTAAATCTAAAGAAAGCCGAGGTAATCCATAAAATAACATAGCAGCAGTACCTCCCTTAAAAGCAATTTTGCCATCTAGGTATTTAAATATATCTAATAAAACCCCTGTAAGAATTCTTTTATGCTTTTCAGCAGGAAATCCTTTTTGAGTCATAAATCAAGAAATATTGAATAAATCTTTAATTTTATTCTTTACTGATTGTGGGTAATATTTTAATAAATTCCCTAATCGTAATTTATTAACCTTCTCTATATTATCAATATTAGGAAACATATTTAAATACAAACAATCTAAGATAGCTCTTTCAGGAGTAGCTATAATAAAATTTTCCAAATGAATAATCCCTTCTGAATTCAGTAATAATTCTTTTTTAAGTACAAAATATTTTAAAATATAACCAGCCATTTCTCTTTTGTAATTAATTAAAGCAGCTGATTCTATTTCTTTACTAGCCTGAAAAGCTACACCATGATAAACAAGAGCACTATTAAAAGAAATATATGAGGGAGTAATAACAGTATTTGCTAATTCATAAATATTAAAATCTTCTTTCAAACTATAATATCCCCTAGCTATTCTAAATAATAATCCTTTATCTACCATTCTTTTTACTATAACACCAAAGGATTCTTTTTTAACTTTCCAAATATCAATTAGAAACTTTGCTGAAAAAGTTGTTTTATTTGTTTTATTTAATATGGCTAAACGTTCTGCATTATTCATATAATTCCAAGTGATAATATACAAATCTGTATATTATCATAGTATATCTATAAAATTTTCTTGTCAAGTGTAATATTTTTTAAAAATATTTTTCCCTAGCTTCTAGATGATCATCATAATTTTCTGAAAAAACAGTATCACCAGTACTTCTATCAGTTAAATAATACCAATAATTATTTGCCTTAGGTTGTAAAACAGCTTTTAATGATTCTATGCCTGGATTATTAATTGGCGTTGGTGGTAAGCCTTTATACAGATAAGTGTTATAAGGAGAATCTAATTTAAATAAATCACGATTTAAAGAACATTTTTTAAATGATTCATATTGAGCATAACAAATAGTGGCATCTACTTGAAGCAAAAATTCATCATCTAATCTCCGCCATAATATATCAGCCACCATTTGTTTTTCTTCAAAACATAAAACTTCTTTTTCTAATAAAGAAGCCATAATTAGAATATTATAAAAATCTCTTGTTTTTCCATTAATATTTAAAGATAAATTAGTTTCTATTACCTTACTTAAGTCATTATAAACCTTAGAAACAAAATTCTTAATAAAAATAGAAAGAATTTCTTTTTCTGTTAATCCTTGGGGTAAATGATAAGAATCAGGATATAAAAACCCTTCTAAAGAAACATCAGGAGACATTTTAGAAAAAATACCAAAATTAATTGGTTGTGATTCATTAATGCCTAATAAATCAAAGAAATCCCTTAATTGCCATTTTTTCAAAGAAGAATCTTTATCGATTAATCCTTTTTCTTTTAAATTTTCTTCTATTTCTAAAAGAGTTTCTCCCTCAGCAATTAAGAAATGATTGTTTTGAGCTGATTGTTTGCTAGTAATAATATTATAAACATCTTTAATAGATACTGGCATATCAAAACAATAATCCCCAGCTTTAATATCTCTTTCCCCTCCTTTAAGTTTAAAATAGATTTGAAAGATCATCGAAGAAGAAATGAAGTTTTCCATTTCCAAACGATTAGCAATATTTCTTAAATTTTCTCCTTTAGTAATTGTAAAATTACAACTTGTTTCACAAGAAAGAGGCTGACTGATTGATTGATAAAAAAACAAAACACTCAGGCTGACAATAATAAATATTATAATTTTTATCAGATGTTTATACATAAAGAAATATTAAGCTTGATGAAGAATCATACTGTTAATTATTCCCAAACCAATAAATTCTGCTAATAGATGAGAGCCACCCATAGAAATAAAAGGTAAGGCAATGCCAATAATAGGCAATAAGCCTAAATTCATACCCAAATTAATAAAAGCCCCAAACAATAACTTAATTGTAAAACCAACAGTAAAAAGTTTACAAAAGTTATAAGAAAAAATATTAGCCCAAACAATTAAACGTTGGAAGATAACAACAAAACAAATTAAAAGAATGGAAACCCCTATTAAACCTAAGGATTCTGCTAAAGAAGCAAAGATAAAATCAGTTTTAGATAAAGGTAAAAACCTCAAATGAGTTTGAGAACCCCAACCCAGTCCTTTACCAAAAATACCTCCAGAACCAATAGCTATTAAGGCTTGTTCCCGATTATACCCAGCACCTAATAGATCCTCTTCTGGATTTAAAAAACTAAGAATTCTTGAACGTTGATATGGTTCTAATAAAAACCCCCAAGCTAGACCACCTACTAAAGAGAAAACAATTAATAAAAGAATAATTTGTTTAATTCTAATACCACTAATAAGCACTAAACCTAACCAGATGATAAAAAAACTTAAAGCGCCACCTAAATCTGGCTGAATAGCTGTTAAACAAAAAGGAATTAAAGCAAAAAACCCAGATACTAAAAGATGTTGCCATTGCCAAATTTCCAAATGACGAGAAGATAAATATTTAGCCAAAACCAAAAGCAAAGCAATTTTAGCCACTTCTACAGGTTGAAAACTAAAAAATCCAAAATTAAACCAACCAGCAGAACCAGAGCTTTTATCACCAATAAATAAAACTAAAACCAATAAACCCAGAGATAAGAAATATAAAAAAAGAATTAAAGAAGAATTATTAAAAATACGCCAATCTAATAAAGAAAAAACAATAAAAAAACCAATACTAATACCTAAGAATATTAATTGTTTTTTAACAGATAAAAAAGAAGGCTGGTCTTGGAAAGAAATGCTCCAAAGAACCAACAGCCCTAAGGTAATTAAAATAAATAAGGCTAGAAATAAAACAGAATCAGATTTAAACATACTAAGGCATTAAGAAAGCGTTTTCTTCTTCTAAGATATTGATATTAATAACTGGTTTTTCACAAATGGTAATTCCCTCAGGTAATTCTTCTCGCCATCGTATAACAAAAGATTGGGTTTGTTTAGAGTGAATACCTTCTAACACAGTCATTCCAACAGAAATGGGCTTTTTATCTTTATCGCATAAAATCACCAATATCTCTCCTTGGCGCCAGTTATAAGGGGTTTCATTAAAAATATCACCTTTCACTTCTAAACTAGCTTCATAAGCTTCAAATTGATCTGTTGGCAATTGAACTGAGCCTTGAGAATTACCAAAGATTTCATTTAATTTAGCTCTGGTATTAGCATCTACTTCTCCAGTAACACTTAATCCATGCTTTAATTGAAAATCTTCTAAAGCTTTTTCTGTAATTGAATCAAAATTACCAGTAATTGAACCAATAGGAGAAACTGTAGAGTCTAATAACAAAGCTTTTTGCAAATTCAAAACCTCATCTCCTTTATCTCCTTTTTTCAAGTTAAGAGTAAAAATATAGGTGAATTTCTGACTACCTTGAGGTCCATAAAGTTCATGTAATTTAGCTCTAGTTTGAGGACCAACTTCACCAGTAACCCTAATACCATATTTCTTTTGAAATTTCATTACTGCAGCTTCTGTTAATTTTCCATAATAGCCAGTAATTTCTCCAGCTGAATACACCGTAGGATCTAGGCTAAGTACTTTCTGAAGATTAAAAACTTCAGCATCTTCCATTCCTGGTACCAAGGTTTTAGTAAAAGTATAAACATTATAAGCCATGCCTGATATTGTTTCTGGTTTTACCATCTTAACACTACTGGAAATAAAAGGATCTCCTAAATCTAAATTAACTCCTTCAGGTGGTTGAGCCCAATTAACTTCTTCTTTAATAATTTCAATATCAACATTTGTTGGTTGAAAACCAAGAACAAGATTAGAAGCTAAAAAATACCTAGTTTCATGAGGTAAGATAAAACCAGATTTTATAAACTCCTGTTTAGCTTCATTATCACCTTTGAAAATTACTTTATAAGACAGATGTTTTGCTCCCCAATCTTCACTTAGGTTTATAAGCTTAAACAAAACATCAATCCTATTATTCTCATTAATAAGTATTATGGGATCCTCAGAAACAAAAATTGGCGGGTCATATTTTAATTCACAAGAGATACAAGGGCCGCCACAATCAATCCCTTCTTCGCCTTGGTTTTGAACACCATCAAAACAAGTGGCTTCTGGACGATGAACTAAATAAATACCTCCACCAATAAGAGAAAAAATTCCTAAGGTTATTAAAGCAATTATTATTTGTTTTATTATCCTTTTATTCATGTTTTTTATTATAACATGAAAACTTAATAATTTTCCAGAGAAAATAAAAAACCCCCGGCAAAACCTACTTTCCCCCAAAAGGAGTATCATCGGCGTTTGGCATTTTTACTTCTGTGTTCGGAATGAGAACAGGTAGAGCCTACCAAACTAAATCACCGGGAGATTTAATATTTTTAAAAAATTCTTTTCGCTAAAGATAGGAAAGTTGCTTTGATCAATTAGTACTCCTCAGCTTAATTTGTTACCAAACTTCCACTTGGAGCCTATCCCTAACTTCCCAGCCGAAACCAGAAAGTTAAGCCGCTAATGCGGACCTAGTCGTCTTCTAGGGACCTCTCTTCTCGTCAAAGACGAGAACACGATACCTAATCTTAGGGTGGGCTTCGTGCTTAGATGCTTTCAGCACTTATCCCTTCCGAACTTAGCTACCCGGCAATGCCCTTGGTAGGACAACCGGTACACCAGAGGTTCGTCCAATCGGGTCCTCTCGTACTGCGATCAGCTCCCCTCAAGTATCGAACGCCCACAGCAGATAGAGACCAACCTGTCTCACGACGGTCTGAACCCAGCTCGCGTACCCTTTTAATTGGCGAACAGCCAAACCCTTGGGACCTCACTATTGTTTTCCTATATTACTATAGGTATCAGACTATTCCTTCACCTTGTTCTTAATGTCTCCACTAAGAATTTAGATGCGAACCGTGTTATAGAACTAAGTTTCTATATTATTATAGAATTATTTTCTATCTCGCCTCATTCCCCAAAGAAATTAGCTCAGTCGTTAGGGGAGAAATATTCTTCGATCATTGAAGCAAAGTTTTTACGTCGATTTTGGGATCGAACGTTAAACCGAGACAAAGAATCTGCTAAATGAGCTGCTTTTATTAGTGTTGTTCTTGAATCAATACGTATATCTAGTATTTTTAGTGCTATTTCTGCTTGCTTCTTTTTAATCCTTAGAAAAGGAATAAGAAGTTTTAATAAAGATTTTGCTGACTGTTGATCTCTGACTATCCAATCTACAACAGATTTATTTTGCTTTATTAACCCAATCTTAAAAGTGTTTTTTATCCATTCTAGATCACTTTTTTTCTTTTGAGTTATCTTTATTACTATTCTGACACGAAATTTAAATTTCTTCTCAGAATGTTTTTCAATGCAAGCCATAATAGCACCATCTCCATCAAGAAGACCTGCTAAATAAGCTCTTTCAGCTACAGAACATTTCTTTCCCACGGCGTTAACCTTTTGCATATTAATTGAATTATATCTGGGACCTGCAAATAAATCAAGATTTATTTACACAAAATAATTCACTGTAAAAGGCCTTCACCGTTTTGAGTTCGTTTATTACCCTAATGTTTCCATTAGGGAGAGAAGGTATGTTTTCTCCAGCCCCAGGATAGGGTGCATATTACTCCACTATCACTAGTAGTATAGACTATATCT